>CAIQLZ010000049.1 GCA_903872785.1 Candidatus Levyibacteriota bacterium | reverse complement strand
TCATAGTCATTGGGATATAAAGATTTTAAATAAAGAGTTCCATTAAGCCCGGAATAGTTCTTTAAATTTCCAAAATATGAATTAATAGCAAAATATGGATAAAGAGAAACAAGACAGAATATAAATAAGCCTATAAACCAATAGGCAAATTTCCAATACCAACGATTTAAAATTGAGAATTTATCATCCGTTAATAAACGAATAATTATATAACCGGAAGAAAGGGAAAGCATAATAAAAGACTGGTAGACAAGTTTAAACATCGTGTTGGCTCGATAGTGTGCAGGGTAAATATCTTTTACGTATATAAATTCTGGAATTATTATAAGGATAGTAGATAAAATTATTAGAGCTCCAATAAAAATGTCGCTAGAAGTTATAGAAAAATATTTGGATTTTACTTTTGAAAATAAAAATATTGCAAATGAAATAACCCAAAAATAGAAAAATCCATACAGGATTGCAAGTTGCCATAAAGGCGAATGTTGACAATGATTAGTCTCAAAAAGAAAAGGGCCGAATTTGCCAATATCCGTTAAGAATTTTGGCGCACAAAGTATACCGATTCCTGAAGCAAAAGGCTTGAAATTAAGACTAAAAGTAACTATAAAGATGATAAAACCAACGCCTAAAATCATTAGATGGATTATCCAACTTTTAATTTTTAATTTAACATTTTCAATTTCAAATAAGCTTTTAATTTTAAATTTTCCATTTATAATTTCCTTAGAAACAGAATGATTTTTTGGTTTAAAAATAATATAAAAAACAATAAAGGCAGTTAATAAAAAATAGATTATTCCATCCCAAGCATTGGTCATATACATGATTGCCAGCAAAAATGCTAGCAATATAATTCGACTATCAAAATTCGAAATTCCAAACAAATTCAAATTATTAAAATTCAAAAATCCGAAACGTTTTGAGCTTTGAGCATTTAGATTTATTTGTGATTTGTGATTTGTGATTTGTGATTTTAACATTAGGGATAAAAGAACAGCAATTGTTAATAAAACAAAAGGGATATCCAGAAAGTGGCCGTGCAAGTCCGAAACAACGTTTGAATATATAGGAAATTCATGAATGGTGTTATGAATAAAGCGAGTGGCGTTAGGATACCAATAATTATTAGGAAATGTTGAAGGCGAAAAGATTAGTTGCCAGAAAGGGACAGGATTTTCATTTCCATAAGGTTTAAAAAACAAATAAATAGTGTGCAAGTTTCCTGCAAAGTTTAATAAAAATGCAGAAATTAATGCGCCTATTATTGGAATTTTTAGGCTCCAGTTATTTTTATATAAATTGCGTAGAAGGTTAACTGCAATTGAAAAAGTAGACGTGAAGCCGATTGCAGTGATTGTTGAAAGCATTAGATTAAATGTGATTGCTGAAGGAAGGAAAGAAAGCTTAGTTAATACGGCTGTGGTCAGATGTCCGAAATAATAATAGTTAATAGGGTAGGGAGTAAACCACATATCTAAAGGAGGAAAGTATTTGGCTCTTAGAATTGAATTTATAAATCCATAATCCATATATTTTTCCAGGCCATGGATATCGGGTG
Source organism: Candidatus Levyibacteriota bacterium (assembly GCA_903872785.1). Taxonomy (GTDB): domain Bacteria; phylum Patescibacteriota; class Microgenomatia; order Levybacterales; family UBA12049; genus GWB1-37-8. The sequence goes on along the minus strand of CAIQLZ010000049.1, from coordinate 3,567 downwards.
TATGAGCATGAACAAAAGACCAAAATATTAGAATTCCCAAAAAAAGGAACTCTTCCAAAATAAATATTGGGAGCAAAGACTTAGCTTTGATATTGGAGAGGGGAATTTTCCTTTTTATAAAAAAATTAATTAGTAAAAATATTCCAGTAATTAAAAAAATGTTTTGTGTTTCAAAAGGTAAAATTTTAAAAAAACCAAGAGTAAAAACACAATAGCTTATGAATGCTATCCCTATAGTTTTCGCAAAGATGTATCCTTTATCAAAAAAGGTAGGAAATATTAAACTAGTTGCAGGAATAAAAATAATTCCAATAATGAATATTATTGCCCACCATTGAAAAATACTTAATAAATATGTTGAAAACATATTATTTGAACATCTCTGAAATGCGTTTGATTGCAAATAAATTTTTATTTAAAGGTTTGCTGGTTTGTTTGTTAAGCCAGAAAAATTTGGTTTTGGGATGTTTATCGATTAAGTATTCTAGAAGCTGTAAATCATCATCAATATATTTATCTAAATTTAATTTTTTTATTATTTCGTTTTTAAATTTATGCGGTTGTTTATTCTCATAATTAAAATACATGGTATTAAATATTTTATCTAAATTATAATGCTTAATAAGCTGATCAGTCCTGTTTTTTAAAAAACTAAATCTGCTCGAGATAAGATAATGTTTATTTTTGTTTTCTAAAGATATCTTTCTAAGATAATTTAAATTTTGAGTAATTGGAGAACGGAAAAACGGGTGATGACTTAATATTCTTATTGTTTGTTCGGGTCTTGATGGAATTCGGTATTTCAGTTCGTGGTTAGCTTTTCCCTTATAAAGTAAATCAATAATTTTTGAAGGAATAACAGGGGGAAAGTTTAAAAATATTTTGTCTAAATCAAAGCCAATATTCATTTTTAAAATATATTTTTAATAAGGTTTAATAATTTGAAATTCCAGCCGACCCTATGAGTTGTTCCAACTTTATTTATTATTTCACTTCTGTGCTTTTTATACCAATCATAACTTTCGATTAATAATTCTTCATTAGATTTTTGAGGTCTCCAATTTAATAACTTTTCTGCTTTTCTGATATCAATATATGAGTCTACGGGCATTGTTTTATAGTGCCAGGCGGCAATTGGTGACAAATTAAACGTTTCTAAGATGCCCAAAAGTAATTGGGAAGGTAAGGTAGGCAGTTTTATTATTCTGGATTTAGACCTAGCGTGTTTAATTACTGATCCCAAATCTTTATTCCAAGTCTGAAAATCTTTTGCTCCGATATTGAAAATTTCTCCTTCCGTTGTGCTTTCCAAAGCTTTTATTATTGCATCTACAACATCGGATACGGCTAGAAGCTGATATCGATTATTTCCATTGCCTAAAATAAATACGCCTTTTCCGCTATATATTGCTTCAAACCACAATTCGAAAACGCCAAGCCTTTCAGGACCTAAAAAAGATTTCGGGCGAAGTATATTAACAGAAAGTCCTTTTTTTGCATATTCCAAACAAAGTTTTTCACCGGCAACTTTTGACTTTCCATAATAACCAATTGGGTCAAGAAGATTTGTTTCAGCTTCTGGAAGATGTCTCGGTATGCCATAGACTGCAGTTGAAGATATAAAAACTAATCTTTTTATTTTATTCTTCAAAGAAGCATGAAGAACATTTTTTGTTCCGTTTATGTTCACATCAAAAATTATCTTTTTTTCTCTTAGGATCGGTAGGGCTGCGGCCGCATGAACAACATAATCATGGTTTTTAATCGAGTCCTCTACTTTATTTTTATTTCTTACATCACATTTTATGACTTTAACCTTGCCGATAAGATCTTTTGCGTCCAAATCCGCTAAGTCTAGAAGTGTTACTTTATATTTTTGTTCCAGAAGTTGCCTGGCAAGATGTACCCCTAAAAACCCACATCCACCGGTAATTAAAACAGCGCTTGTTTTCATTCTAAATTACATTCTAACATTTTATTTAGTTATAACCAAGATGAATTTATTAATTTACATCCGTCTAAGCTAACTAGGTTTTTGTTATTCTTAACGCATCAAATAAATACATATCTTTATAGTATATTTTTTTAGAGCTAATTTTATTAGGGTATAAATATTTTACTAAAGATTGTTGATCGAGCATGGCCTTGTTGTCCGGCATTATTATGAGTAAATAATTATTAACATTTTTATACAAGCTTTGATAGAGTTTTTCTCTATCTATAATATCTACAATTTCATGTTTCTGAGTGAGATATTCAAGGGGAGGTACAGATCTATAGCTTGGATAATAATCATTTCCAATAAAAAAAGTAACTGTGTTTTTGTCAAGATTGTTAATAATTTTTTGTGACTCCCATGCTCTGAATTCATTTATGTTTAAGGTTCTCTCCCATATATTTTTGTAAAAATAAAGATGAATATTGTAATATGCAAAATAGATGCAGATTGCCACTATGAAAAGTAATGCAATTTTGGTATCGGTAAGTTTTTTCAATAATCCAGCGATTTTTTCAATCCCAAATGAAGTTAATATAATTATCAAAGGAATTAGACTCAATAATCTATGTGTATAATTTACAGTATTTAGTATTGCACTGTTGAAAAAGGGTATTCCAAAAATAGACAGAATAATTAGGAGATATATTGGTTTTTTGATTTGGCTAAAAGCCAACAAAAGTCCTAATAAAAAGAATATTGAAAAAGGAACAATAAGAAATGGACCGCCATAGTTGTAATGGAAATCTATCGGAGTTTGAATATAGGACAATAATGAATTTTTATAATTTACCGCAATTTGATTTATTGCAGAATTCAAATTGTGACTTGCGGAAGAAATAACAGTTGCTGTGCCCTCAGCTTTAAACTCCTCCCCTCGCGTTGTCATTACAACAATTATTGGGCCAAGTGCAACTAAGAAAAAGAATAAAAATACAATAAAAAAAGGTACAATTTTTTTAAAGTTATTCTTAACTAGCGTAAAGATTACGAAGGTAATAGTTGTAAGCAAAATTATGGCACGCAGACCACTGTAAAAATGAAGACCCAAGCCCAAGATTGTTGCTAGCATAATTACATTATTTATTTTCCAAGACCCACTAAGTCTTGAGAAAGCTATCAATATAAGTAACCCGTAAAAGCTATCAAATAAATTTAAAAATTCAGTTCTGCTGAAGTGTATGTGGACATGGTAGACAGAAAGAAGAGCAGCAGAGATTAATGCAACTCTTTTATTAAAAACGCTTTTAGCCAGTAAATATATAAGTAAAATTGATAAAACACCAAATAACGCGGAAAATAATCTTACCTTTAAAATAGGGTCAGTTATTATTAAATGAGGAATTGAGGATAATATAAAAAAATTATTATTTATTCCTGCATTAAAGCCAAAATAATCCTTCAATTCTCCTGAAATAATTTTCTGAGGGAATAATCCTGCATCCTTTGCTTCATCGTGAGTAAGAATAGGTATAGAGGTAAGATTCCAGAATCTTACAATTGTTCCAAGAATAAGAATAACGATAATTAATTTATTATTATTTATGAATTTAATAAAAGAAAAGTTTTTA
>CAIQLZ010000048.1 GCA_903872785.1 Candidatus Levyibacteriota bacterium | reverse complement strand
GATCTAACAGGAGGATTAACTACCCCTGTGGATTTATCAACCTTAGATGGTACCAATGGTTTTAAAATTATTGTTTCCCGGAACAATGCTTTTTTAGGTACCGCAATCACTGCTGTTTCCGTGATCAATGATAATGTGTTTTCCATATCCCCAAAATATTTCTCCGGCATAGATAACTTTTCCTATCATAAAAGGAGTTATCGGATCACCTTGCTTACCATATGGATTAGCGATATCAATTCCTGTATGGAAAGGTTGGTAGGGCCAATTGGATTCTCCAAATTCAAAAGTAATTACTCCCTTAACAGGCCAGGTTACAACAGGAGAAATCTTTTTTATTACAGAATTATCAACAGGATCATGAATTTGAACTGTTTGAGTTTTGCTGTCAAATGTTGCCAGCTTGTCGGACACAATATCAATTCCAACGTTAGTTAAAAGAATTACGGCAATAATAGGCAGAAGTAAGAGAATGATGATGGAAAAAGTAACTAGCTTGATTTCTTTTCTATAAGACCATAGACTGTAAAGAAATAACGGATTCATTAGAGGAAAATTTCCTTAGGATCAGTTGTAATTAGAGGATGCTCTTTTTCAGAAGCTACTATTTTCACCGCTACGTGGTTTTGATCGGCAATAATTAAAGCTTCTCCCTTATCACAAGTTAGTAAGAAATGTTCCTCATATTCGCTTAAGTTAAATTCTGAAGCTACTTTCTTGATTGTGGTCGTATCCTGTTTCATTAATATTCTAAGTGAAGACTGGGAGGCAATTGCTCTGCCGTAATCTTGTGACAGAAAATCATTTGCCTGTTGGGAAATAATTGTAACACCAAGATAATATTTTCTTGCACGCCTGGTAAGCCCTGCTATAAATCTGGCGCTTTCCTCATGCTGTAAAAGCATCCAGCCCTCATCTACAACAAGTATTCTTTTTTGCGGATCGGTTTTGACCTGAGATTCAACAAAGTTTGCAACAACCAACATCATAACTTGCCTTAATGATTCATCCAGATCCTTAATGTCAAAGATGACTAATCGATTATCTAGTTTTATATTAGTTTGAGAATCAAAAACAAAAGACAAAGATCCTTTGACGAATTTCTCAAGCTTACTGCAGAGTTCTTTTTGTTTTGTTCTTCTTAAAGTTTTATAAAAATCCCTGAGGAGTGGGTAGGTTTTCTTCTTTGCTTTTCGTCCCCGTTTTTCCCTACGTTTCTTTTTTGCTTTGGGCTTAATCAGCCAACCGAAATTTTTATAAGTTTTCAGAATAGCTTTGTCTGCAACTGCTTTTTCTTCAGCGCTTAATCCACCGACCATCAGAGACAGGATTTCCATTAAATCCTGAATGTGTTCTGAAAGTTCGCTTTGCTTATTAGTCGAAAAATCGAACGGATTAATTTTCTCTTTGGATTTTGACGATAACTTTATATAAGTTCCGTTAACAGATTTAGCCAATTGCTTATATTCTCTTTCCGGATCAATAACAATTACTTTAGTTCCCTGCATTAACTGTCTTATTATTTCCACTTTTTCGGTATAGCTTTTACCGCTTCCTGATTGTGCAAATACTATCGAGTTGGCGTTGTTTAAAATAAACCTGTCCACTATCACAAGTGAGTTATTGGACCGGTTTATGCCGTAAAGAATTCCTGATTCATGCACAAGTTCAGATGAAATAAACGGGAAAGTTAAAGCTGCAGATGAGCTATCCAGATTTCTTTTTTGCGCTAAAACATTTTGCCCTCTGGGAAGAACGGACTGTAATCCCTCCAGTTGTTGGAAACTTGCAGACTTAATATAAAACAGTCTTGTCGACATAGCTGTTTCCAAAAGCGAAGTTGTTTTGTTTAATTCCGCCAAAGAATCTTCAGTAATGGTCATGTAAATTGACAACTGAAATAGTTTTTCCTGTCCTCTTTGAATTTTATCCTTTAAAGTTATTGCTGATTCTAGGGGATCGGTTATTTCTGATCCCAAAACCTTTCCCTGTTTCAACATACTCCTCTTAGTTGATTCAAGTTCAGTAATTTTGCGGTTTAATTTGGGCAGAGCCGTCATCGGATCAATCTGTTCGATATGGTAGGAGATATCAATATTATGATTAAAGTTAACGAGCATGTTCAGCCACCCTGTAGAGGCTACATATGGGTATCCGGATATAAATAGTGTTCGCACAAATTTATCCCCCATTTGCAGAAAATTGGCCGATTCCTCAAGTCCCGAGTAGGAAATTAGATCAACCTGGTCCTGCTGTCCGTAGGAAAACTAGAAATACTCTTTCTTAAATTTTTTCTTTTTCCTATTTTTATGATTTGCTGAATCAGTCATAAATTCCTTTAGTTAAATTTTGAGTAACATCATTTTTTAATTGCTGTGTTTTTGCCTGACTGGGATTATAAAATCCGTAGAAAAGATCTAAAACTTCCAAAGAATCCAAAACCTTTGTTTTCATTCCAATTTTTTCCAGAGATCTCGCAATAATATCTCTTTGTAAATACATATGCTCTTTAATAAGTCTGAAATCATTTCCCCTACTTGAACTTTGATAGGGGATAATAACGTAAAATTTTCTTTGTAATATTTTATTTTTTGAAACGAGCTTAGCGACAAAATCTGTATAGTTATCTATTTGAGATTTATAAGCTTGTTCTTTTTCATGCGTTTTTGATTCCTGAATTTTTTCAAGATAGGAATCAATATCAACTTCTCTAACTCGTATTAATATCTGAAGTGAAATTGACAGCGAGTTTAAAAAGTTTTGAAAACTGTCAATTAAAACATCCTGTTCGTCTTCACTTTTAAGTTCCAGATTTACTGAAGAAGTTTCAATTATCATCCGGTATTCATGATTCGGCAAAACCAATATCCCTTCTTTAACTTCTTTAATGTCAATTTGTCTTCTGGATGAAATTTTAGAGTTTGTTTTCGTTAAGAACCACATAAAATCCCCCTCTCTTTTTAGGCGTTAAATTTAATGCGTACTTTGGATTTTTAAGATATTTTTTAATTCTCAAAAGGTCTTTTGAAATAAAAGTTGACGTTTCTTTAACTTCTTTTACTAAAACAGTATTCTTGTCAGGCTTTATAATTGTCGGTAGATAAAGTTCTCTTTGACAAAGATCATTTTTGTTAAAAATGTAAAACTTTGGTCTTAAGTTAAATTTGAAAAGCATGCCCAGCCAATTAACAACAACTTTCCCTTTAATTCTCAATGACAAAAGCAGGGCAACAATTAAAACAAAAGCCACAACAATCACTTTATAAATTGAGAAATGCATTGAAGGCGGGAAAAAACAGTATACGCCGGTTCCCAGAAAAACCGGTGTCATTAAAATAGCAATCTGCGTTAAATTTAAATTTCCGGCAATTTTATCCTCAACAGTGGTAATCTGGGCCGGTATGATATTTGTTCTCATGCAGCCACCCTCCTTCTGGCAAGCCTGACCGCTTCCGATGAAGCAGCGCTTGAAGTTGCACCTTTATCGCTTGATATAACGTTTATTATCTGTCCGCCTAATTTTTTAACTGCTCCGTTTCCTGCTGTATACATAACCATCTGCATCATTAAAGACGGAGTTTTTAAAAGCGTAAAGAAAAGGCCGATTGCAACCCCTATTGAAATCAAAGAATTGCCGGAGTTTTGGGGAAGAGCTAAGAAAGATGATGCGAGCTGAATAATAACTACATGGACGAAAGCTGTAAAAACAGTAACTACATATGTTTTTATGGAAATCTCCGCAAAGTCTGAAGACTTTGGAATTGCCCAGAGTAAAAATATAAATGGGGAAATTACTGCTCCCAGAGATATCATGATTAAACGTGAAATATACAAAAGTAAAAGAACAATCGAAACTATCAGGAAAATGACTAAGAAAACCAAAGTTATTAAAGGAGTAGATCCCGATGTTAAAGATGCAGGATTAACGGAGTTAACTATCCAGGCGTTTGTCAGTCCTCCCGTTGAATCAAGAATAGCTTTGGTTAAAGTGTTTGATGTTACTATCGCATAATTTGCCAAAAACAGAGAAATGTTTGCTCCTAAGAAAGCCAATCCTATTCTGGGCAGTAAATGCTTCAGTTCTATTTCCTCAAACCCTAAAGATCCTGCGCTCATAAAATGAAGTCCCAAAAGCGCAACCACAATAACAAATAGAGAATCAGTTATTCCCAAAGTTACTTTCCAAAAGTTCAGAATAACGGAATTACTTAGCAGTTCCGGTGTTTGACTTAAATATCCTATTATTCCGTCCACTATTGGTTTTGTAGCGGATTGTACGATGTTTTGCATAAATCCCGAAACTGCATCTATCAATACTTGAGTCAATCCGTCTGCCGGCTTGACCGTTTCGATTTGGGAAATATTAATAACACCTGATGTTGTTGATGGTGAGACTTGATTAAAAGAGTTTGAAAGGATAGAGACGAGTAAACTTGCTCCCAGAACTATAACCAGGCCTACTATGGCATTCCTTATTGTTTTTTTAGCGCTTTCTAAGTTGTCTGGCTTTCCGGATGAGGTTATATATTGAAGTCCTCCTTTAACTAAGAAAAAAACCGCTGCAGCACTCGCTACCAGAGTTATTATGCCTAAAGTGTTACTTGTATATTGCGTAATGTCAGATGAGACAGCAAAGGCAGGAGTAACAATCGCTAAGTATGATAGCGTTAAACAAATTACACTTAATAACTTTTTCATATTGATATGGGCAGGATTAGTTCCCTGATCCGAAAGCTGTTGTTGCCAACTGCGTTACTATATTGCTTAAAACAAACGCAGCCAAAACTATAGTCAAACCTATTGCCGAATACATAATTGTTTTTTTTGACTGATCCAATTTTTCTGGATTTCCGCTGCTAGTGATATATCCGAATCCTCCCCAGACGAAAAACCCAACAGATACAGCTCCGGCTAAAGTAATTAGGACTTTAATTACACTTTCAATAAAAGATTGTATTTGAGAAACTCCGCCAGTTGCAGTTTGGGCAAAAGCAGGAGTTACCACTAGAAGCGAAGTTAAGATAACTGCTGACGAAATAATTATTTTTTTCATATTCGCACCTCCTTCCATATTAAATAAAGTCGTTTAAAGTTACAAAAAAAGCTACCGTTAGGCAGCTTTAATAAACAAAAATAAAATTATTGGTATATCCTAATAACTTTTAATATTTGTATCTACTTTATTATTTTTTCTTTCTTCAATAATTAACCAAAATATATCATTCATTTCTACTCTTACTTCGTTTGACGATTCATTCAATTGCTGTATTTTTTTATCTAGAACCATGAGTTTATTTAATAATTCTTTATGTTGTTGCATAAAAAAGGTTAACTATGTTTTACAACCATTAAGAATTCATATCAATTCATATCGGATATGAAAGTAGGGGATTTGTTAGAGTTTATTTGTCCTGAAGCCTGATCATTTCCTTTTTCACTAAATCACGGATAATATCTGATGCTGTTATACCGTATGATTTATATGCGTTATCCAAAAAACCGCTTATTTCCGGCGGCACTAAAAATGTAAATCTCCTGTTTATAATTTCCTTAGCTTCTCCGATTGCCCAGGAAAGAACATCTTTTAGATTTTCTCTTGTGTAGGAACTTCTAATTAGTCTTCTTGAATGAAGTTCACTTGTAAAAATAGGGTCTTTTCCTTCTTTGTATAGGCCAATTACCGGCTTGCCCCGCTCGATGATATTATGTATCTCAAATCCAATATTTAAGGTAGACGGATAAGAAATTTCAGCCACCGCAAAGTCACAGTCATGAATGTATTTTTTCCAGGTTGTGATCCATTTTTTTCTTTCAACTTCAGAATTATCCAGAGCTTTCTGTAACGGTATGTCTAAAGTATCCTCAGAAAATACCTTATTTACTCCAAGTTGCTTTAAGGAGGAAATTATAGCCTTATAATCTTCTAAAAGCTCTTCTCTGTGAAATATGGAGGCAGTAAAATATGCTTTCATTTTTTTGTTTTCTTTCTTGCTACAATGCTTAGCCATTTAGGACGATTAACGTCCGTATGATCGCTTACTATGGTCTCGATTATATCAAAACCCGTATTATTTACCAGTTTGCAGAATTTATCTTTATCATGAATCAGATAATATCTTTTTCCGCCGAGATCATCGCTAACATATATACCGGGCTCTCCTATTTTAACAGCTGCATATAAAATTCCCTCATTTGTTAAATTTTTAAAAAAATTAGACAATACCAGCCTGGCATTCTTTTTAGATAGGTGAGTTATGGCACTTTCACAGTAAATTCCGTCATACTGATCCTTTGAAAAATAATCTTTAACATCCATCCTTAAAAAGTTACCATTCGTTCTTCTTTTAGCCTCATCCAGCATTGATTTTGAATAATCAATTCCCAAACATGAGAATCCCTTTTCTGAAAGAATCTTGTAGTCCCTTCCTGTACCGCATCCCGCTATTAATATTTTTCCGCCTTGTTTGCAAAATTTACAAAAAGGAATAATATTATTTTTAATAATTTCTTTATAGGTCTTTTTATTCCATTCCCACATCTCAGCATATTCTAAAACAAACTTATCATATGTATTTTGAGTAATATTGTGATGATAATCAGAATAAGACTTGTAAGAAGTTTTTCTGAAGTTCATTTTAGTAGAAAAACGTAACAGTTTTATGTCTTGGAATTGATTTATATTTTTGCGCCTGTGATTGTTCCCAGATGTAATAATCTATCTGCGCGCTTTTTATATTTGGACTTTTCCTGCTTAATATTTTCTTTAGTTCCTCGACACACTGGACGGCAAAAGCTCTTATCTCAACTTCCTCAGCACTTCCGCTTTCTATCTTTATTTCATTGTTAATCTTATTTTCAAGTTCCGAAGTATATTCCAAAACACCGTTAACCTTGAAAAAATGGGGAAGTAAATTGTCGGCAAACATTGTTAATTCGCCTATATCTTCCATCTCTCCATAGCTTTTTCCGTTAAAGGCAAGATATAAGTCGTTTACTAGAATTTGGGCACGTTTCAAAAAATATACATCAAAATCGCTATATCTGACGATATCTTTATAACATGATAGATTTTTGCTTAATAACATAGCTAAATCATTTGCTCTGGCTTGCGGATTCAGAGAATTAATTAAATTAGAATAACTGCCAAATTTTGAAGATGTAAATTCTCCTAATTCATTCAGGCTTTTTTGAAACATTTGTACGAGCTTAAATCCCGGATCAACATCTAACATTTCCGCAAGCTTTTCTTTGGTAATTTTTCTGGCAAAATCAACATTCAAAGGAGTTCCTCTCTCTATGGTATTCTTTAAAGCATTGGCAACAGATTTAAAAGATGATTCTTTATATTTTCGTTTAGCTTTCCATTCTGAAGAAAGACCGGAACCAAAATTTATAGCATTCAGGGTAATTACGTAGTTTAATAGGCTTTCGTTTTTGCCTTTAAAATAGAAGTCGCCATCAAAGGTATAAAAATCTATTATGTCTT
>CAIQLZ010000047.1 GCA_903872785.1 Candidatus Levyibacteriota bacterium | reverse complement strand
CTATTTCACGAAATTTTTAACGGAGATGTTGAGCAAATTAACGCAATTACTCAAGGAGTTAAAAATTCTTTTGTAAAAATTAATTCACTTCCCAACGGAGCAGTAGAACAAGGAAAAATTTAAATATGCTTTTTAATAAAAAGAAAATAAATCAAAACGAAAAAGATGCTTCCCCCACAAAAACTATTGAGAAAGGAATGGTCTCCTTAATCGATGTGATTGCTCCTTCCTCTGTTGAAGTTGACTTTAATTGCATTAGGGTTGGAGAAAGATTCTATAAAACTTTTTTTGTTGTTGGTTATCCGCGCTATGTTTCCCCCAACTGGCTATCTCCAGTTATTGATTTCAGTCACTCTTTAAATATTTCTATGTTCATCTACCCAACATCTTCATCTGATGTGCTATCGGATTTAAGGCGAAAAACAGCAGAAATGGAAGCAACCATTTCTTCTCAGCTTGATCAAGGACTTGTGGTTGACGCTAAAGTTCAGGCAGCCTTAGAAGATGCACAGGGATTAACGGAAGAATTAGCTAAGGGAATTGAAAGATTTTTTCAAATGAGCCTTTACATAACTTTATATTCAGATTCTCTGGCAGAGTTAAATCAAACAGCAAAAAGGCTTGAGTCAACGCTTTCCTCCCTTCTAATTCTCCCCAAATTATCAACTTTACAAATGGAAGAAGGGTTTAAATCAACAATACCTTTTGGAACTGATGATCTTTTTATAACCAGAAATATGGACACAACTTCTCTTGCCTCTACCTTTCCCTTTACCTCTGCAACCCTAACACAAGATAAAGGCATCATGTATGGATTAAACCAACAAAACGGATCCTTAATTATTTTTGATAGGTTTTCTTTAGAAAATGCCAACGAAGTTGTTTTCGGAAAATCCGGAGCGGGAAAATCTTTCTTGATAAAACTGGAGGCAATGCGTCAATTCATGTTCGGAACAGAATTGATCATTATTGATCCTGAAGGCGAATACGAGGCAATTACAAAAACTTTTGGCGGAGAATATGTTTCTTTTACCCCAAGTTCTCCAATCAAAATCAACCCATTTGATTTATCCGGAATGTATGTGGAAGGAGAAAATGAATTGGGATTAAAAATACTTTCCCTGCACGGACTTTTGAAAATCGTGATGGGAGAATTAAGTGCGGTTCATGACGCAATTTTAGATCGGGCGCTGGTGGAAACTTACAGACAAAAGGGCATTACCACGGATCCGGCAACTCAAAAAAAACAACCTCCATTAATGGAAGATCTTTACAAAACACTTTTGGGCATGGAGGACCCCAATGCCAGTGAGCTCGCCCTACGTCTGGAAAAATTTATCAAAGGGAGCTTAAGCGGATTGTTTAATCAACAATCAAATTTTGACATCACAAATCCCTTTACTGCTTTCTCTGTCAAAGCGCTCGAGGACCAATTAAGGCCCATTGCCATGCATATTGTTTTGGACTTTGTCTGGACGAAAATTAGAAAAACTTTAAAAAAACGCTTACTTATTTTGGATGAAGCGTGGTACCTCATGAAGTATGAAGACTCAGCTTCTTTTGTTTACGGCATTGCTAAAAGAGCCAGAAAATATTATCTTGCGCTGACAACTGCAACCCAGGATGTTCAAGACTTCTTGTCAACAGACTATGGAAAAGCTATCTTATCTAATTCTTCAATACAAATTTTGTTAAAGCAAAGCCCAACTGAAATAGACTCTGTTTGTCAAACATTTTATTTATCACAGGGGGAAAAAGATCTATTGCTGTCCGCAGGAGTTGGCGAAGGATTATTTTTTGCAGGACAAAGCCATGTTTCAATTAGGGTAGTGGCTGCTCAATTTGAAAAAGAACTTGCAACCTCTAATCCACAAGAGATAAATGAAATGCAAGAAAGAAATGCTACTCCCAAACCATTATCTGCCCCGGAAGGGCCATCCACATCTCAAGTTAGCCCAACCAACATAGCCGACCAATCAAGCCCTCAACAGGTTAATAATCTCGCATCCTTGCAGCAGACCGTCAACAATACAGATCGGGAGCAAGGACTGACTCCCCAACCATCCATTCCCCCAAATCAAAGCGATCCCCCTGTGACAAAAACTCAGGAAGAAAAGGAGTTTTTCTAAATTATGCCCACACCCAAAGAAAGCAATCAATCTCAAAATAAGGGAGGCGTTGGCAAAACATTTGCAAATATAATTGTACAAGAAATTGCAAAAAAAGCTTTAAATCCAACCACACTGGTTGTTGGGGTAATAATAATTATTGTTATCGCAACTCTTGTAGTTATTTTATCTGGTGTTGCTCCAGGGGCCCCTTCTCAATCACTTACGCCGACTCCTGCACCCTGATTGGCATTATTAAGTGCATAAAAGACGGATCATTGGTTTCCTTGAAAACACCAGGATTAAGGGGGCCGGTCATTTCAAAAGAAATTTCCTCACTGGTTGAATTTGCTAAAAAATCCAAAAGATATCTAGCATTAAACGCAATTTCATTCTCTTCCCCCATTGTTTTTGCCCCAACTTCAATTAAATTCTTACCAACAGATGGCGCATTTGCTGAAACCAACACCCTGCTTTTCTCTATAGAAAGCTTAATTATTCCGGCTGTTTGCCTAGCAAACACGTATCCTGCTTTTATGGCTTTTTGCAAACCATCTTTCTCAAGAACCGTTTTTGTAGAAAAATCTGTAGGAATTATTTTTTCATAATTAGGAAATTCCGCCTCAATTAGCCTGCCAACCAATGTGGTTTCGTTTTGAATAAAAATTATTTGATTTTTTTCCTTTGCTGCATAAACCCTTATATCTTCCCCACCCCCGTCTTTCCCCATCTGAATCAACTCTCTAATAACGCGGGCTGGAACAAGCATGGAAACACCTTCTTCTGGACGCATCTTTCTTACATCTTGAAGGGCATGGTTTTTCAATGAAAGCCTATAGCCGTCTGTTGCAACCAATAAGAAGCCGTCTTTTTCTTCTTTAATTAGAACCCCTGAAAGAGCTGGTCTTTCTGAATCAGGACTGGCTGCAAAAACAACCCTTGAGAAGTCTTTTTCCATTGTCTCCCTGCGCAAAACCATTACCTGTTTGCCTTTTTCTTCATATAGTCTTGGAAATTCGTCTGCGGGGGTTGTTTGGAAAATTGTTTTTTCTTTTTCCCCTGCTAAAACCAGCCCCTCGTGGGTTGTTTCAAGGCTTATCTTGCCAGAAGAGATTGTTCCCGCCATTTCCGTAAATGTCTTTGCGGGAACCGTTACCGCCCCGTCCTTCTCTGTTTTCCCCGGCACCTCTACCGTTATGCCTATTTCCAGGTCGGTTGCGCTAATTACCAGCTTTCCCTCCCTCGCCTCTATTAAAAAATTTAAAAGCGTGGGGAGCTGGCTCCTGCTGGAAACTGCATGATTTACAAATAAGACACCCTTCTGCAGCCTTTCGGAAATTAGAGAAATTTTCATTTTTTTCTTTAATTGATATGTTTGTAGTTGTAGTAGTGTATATGGAAAAGTGGAAAAAAGCAAGTGATTGTGGCCAAAACAATGTGGACAACCTGTGGAAAAGCCCTGTGTAAAAAAGAGGTTTTAATTTCCCCACCTCCTCATCGTCCTGTCACTGTTTCTTAATAAGGATTTTATCCCCATAATTTCCTCAGAAAACTTTTTGTTTAAAAGCATTCTCTCAATTTTTTTTACTCCATGCATTATTGTTGTGTGGTCTCTTCCTCCCAAAATATTGCCAATTTCTACAAAACTTAAGGACAGATCGTTTTTTAGGATATACATGGCAACCTGCCTTGCTTTTACCAGGCCAGAGTCTCTTTTTGGTCCCTTAATAAGTGTTTCTTTGATGTTGTAAAAGGAGCAAATGTTTTTTATGGTATCATCGGGATGAAAAAAACCCCCCTCCTCTTCGTGTCTTTGATTAAAGGTGTTTTCCGCCAATTCCGGGGTTATTTCTGTGCCCTTATTGTTGGCGACAGTAATTATTTTAAGGAGAAGCCCCTCCAGCTCTCTTGGGTCGTGCGCTTTTTCTGCAATTTTTTTTGCAACCTCTATTGGAAGATCTAGGCTATATTTTTTTGCTTTGATCAAAAGAATGGCTGTAAGTAGTTCAAAATCTGCTGCCTCTATATCAACAGTTAGTCCTCCGGCAAAACGAGAAGAAAGCCTTTTCTCAAGTTTTTTAATTTCAGAGGGGGGGCGATCTGAGGATAGGACGATTTGCGCTCCCCCATCTATTAAAATATTAAAAGTATGAAAGAGTTCTTCTTGCGCCCTGTCTTTGCCTGCAAAAAATTGCACATCATCAACAATAAGCAGGTCGATATTCCTAAATTTTCTCTTCATTCTTGCGGTATCGTTGTTTCTTATTGCTTCAACAACTTCATTTGTGAATTCTTCGCTGGTTGTGTAAATGATTTTTTTATCAGGATTGTTTTTGTAAACCTCGTTGGCAATTGCTTGCATAAGATGAGTTTTTCCCACGCCAACCGGTCCATAAATGAAAAGAGGATTATAGGCAAGACCTATCTTTTTAGCTACGGTCGTGGCAGAAACATAAGCTAGCTGGTTGCTTGAAGACACAGCAAGGGTCTGAAAAGTAAAGTCCGCCCTCACCCTTGGTAAGTGTCCTATTGTTTGCATCTCTGTTTTTTCGGCTTGGGCAAAAAGTGGGGCAACGCCCATATTCTCTCGAAGATCTTTACTGATTACTTTGGGAATAAAAATAATTTTTGTGTCAAGTTTAGTATATTTATCCACAGTCTTTTTAATAATGTCATAATACCTTTTTTGCAAAAGGTCGATTATCATGGTTGAGGGGGCAGCAATTGAAGCTATTCCGTTTTCCAGAGAAAGAAGGCCTGTGGATTTAAAAAGCGTATAAAAGTTAGCGCGCGAAACCTCTGTTTCTATTTCTCCCAAAACTTTTTTCCACAAAATTTTATTTTCCTCATTCATACATTCGATCACGCTTGGTATGTCCTGAGTTTACAGGAGGACATGCACCATGCAGTTTAACTATGTGGATAACTTTTTGTCAAGATGAATAAGTGGATAAAACCATATCTCTTTTACAGCTTTCAATGGGTGAATATTTTTGCTATAATCTTTTTATGGGAAAATTTGCAACACTTAAGAAAGCAAAAAGAAAAAGAAAGCACGGGTTTTTGGAGAGAATGAGATCTCATGGTGGGCAGAAAGTTGTAAAAAAAAGAAGAGCAAAGGGAAGGAAAAGGCTCGCAGTTAAGTAATAGCTTGATGTTTAAGAGAGAAAATCGTCTTATTCTTGGAACAAAGTTTAATAATTTTCGTTCAGCATCTACTCCCCAATTTAATTTGAAGGTAAAAAAAAACGGGATGGGAATAAATAGGTTTGGAATTGTGGTTTCAAAAAAAGTCGACAAAAGAGCAGTTGTTAGAAATAAAATAAAAAGACTTTTTAGAGAAGCATTAATTGAGTTGAATAGGAATATGTTTACCGGAAATGATATACTTCTAATAATAAAGAAAGAGATAATAAGCAAGACAAAAAAAGAGGAGTTAATTCTGCTTGAAAACTCTTTGGAGAAGTTGGCAATTATTAAAAGATGAAAAAAACTATAATTTTAATGATTAAATTTTATCAGACTTTTATTTCCGTAATTCTGAAAAACATTTTGGGAGTTAATAAAATGTGCAGATTCTCCCCTACCTGTTCAGAGTATGCAAAAAGAACTATTAGCAAAGAAGGTTTATTTAATGGTGTTAAAAAATCTACAATGAGAATATTAAGATGTCAGCCTTTTATTGAGTTTTAATTATGGGAGATTTTTTCAATACTTTTCTAAACAATCCAATTATAAACATTCTGCTTGCTCTTTACCATATATTTTCTTTTATGCACATCCCATATTCTTTGGGCTTTGCAATAATAGGGTTGACAATTGTAATAAGATTTATTTTATATCCGCTTACAAAATCCCAACTTGAAGCATCTGCGAAAATGCAAAAAGTGGTTCCCCATTTGTCAAAAATTAAGGAAAAATATAAGGGAGATAATACTAGAATTCAGCAGGAAACAATGAGAATTTATAAGGAGCAAGGGATTAATCCTGCTGCCGGGTGCTTGCCCGTTCTGATTCAAATGCCTTTAATTTGGTCTTTGTATTATGTTTTGCAACGCGTTGTTGGTTTTAAAACAAATCTTGACGTTTCAGGAATCAATAAATTAGCTTATTTTGATTTTTTAAAACTCCATCATGTATGGAATACGACTTTTTTTGGCCTTTCGCTTGGGGCAATGCCTTCAAAACTAATGTCGTCAGTTGGACCTTTAATTTTACTTGTTCCAATTTTGACAGGAGTTTTTCAATTCCTGCTTTCTAAAATGATGATTCCGGCTAAAACAGAAGTTGCAATTTTAGAAAAAGATATTGAGAAAAAAACAGAAATTGACAAGAAAGACGCAGGGGATTTTGCAAGCGCTTTTCAAACGCAGTCAATGTTTATCTTTCCAATTATGATCGGTTTTTTTTCTTTTAGTTTTCCAATCGGACTTTCTTTGTATTGGAATACATTTACAATTTTTGGTATCATACAACAATATAAAGTTATGGGATGGGGAGGATTAAGCGAATGGATAAAAAAGAAATAGAAAAGATAAAGGAAATAACGAAAAAGCTTTTAAAATTTTTGGATATTGATGGGGATTTCAAAATTTTGGAAGTAAAAGATGGGGATGAGGAAAGTGTAGAAATAATTCTTAACACCAAAGATGCGGGAGTTGTAATTGGGTATCACGGGGATACCCTTGAGGGGTTACAACTTGTTTTGTCTTTATGTATTTCACGGACCCTCGGAAAGTTTGTCCGTATTTCAATTGACGTTGGAGACTATAAAAAAAACAGGACAGAATGGCTAAAAGCTTTAGCTACGGAAACAAAAGAAAGGGTGTTGACCGAAGGAAGGGAAATAGCAATTCCGGAGCTCAAATCTTGGGAGAGAAGGATTGTTCATTTGCTGTTGGAGGGAGACAAAGAAGTAGCTTCGGATTCTCAGGGTGAAGGTCGCGACAGAGTGTTGGTGGTTAGTCCCAGGACAAAATAGCTTTCACAATTTACTCCCTCAATTTTTCCCCAATTGCCTTTCTTATGTGAAGATTTCATATTAGAACTTTTTGCGAAAATTGGGTTATTTAGCCTCTTTGTAATTAATTGTTTTCATGATAAACTTAAAATATGATTCAGGCCTTAAATGTTTTTACGGACGGAGGAGCGCGGGGAAATCCTGGTCCTTCGGCTATTGGAGTTTATGTCTCAGACGAAAACAATAGAAAAATTGCAGGTTTTGGAAAAACAATCGGGATAGCAACTAATAATGTTGCAGAGTATAAGGCGGTAATAAGTGCCCTTGATTGGATAATTGAAAATAAAAAGGATTTTCCCAAAACCGCAAAGGTTTATTTTTTCTTAGATTCAAAATTAGTATGTTCTCAAATTATCGGAATTTTTAAGATTAAGAATGCCGACCTTCGATCTCTCCTTTTCGAAGTTAGAGATAGAGAAGCACAGATAAGTCTGCCAATATATTACAAGCACATTCCGAGAGATCAAAATGCCAAAGCAGACTTACTTGTCAATGAGGCATTGGATAAGGTTGTGTAAGTAGATATGAAATCTGCCTATTTTAACTTTCAAAATCATTCTTTTCACAACAATCCCATTCTCATAATAGATAGGGAAGGATTAATTGGTGAACCGCTTTCCTTAAAACTTGCCAAAGAATTTTTTGTATTTTTTGTCAGTCTAAAAAGTTTAAATCCGGACGTCAAAAATAAGAATATAATGCACATCCCCTTTCTAAAGAAATTTCCCATAATTCCTGACAATAAATATTCCCATATTCTTTTTATTGATAAGGAAGGGCAGGATCTGGAAATCTTACCGAAGATAATAGAGAAAGCTAGGGATGTTAATGCCGATTTAATTTTTGCTCAGGGATTGTCTTCAAAGGGGGGGTATGCGTTTGATGGGGTTTTACGAGCATATCCTAGTGCAAAAGTTGCATTGTTGGGGGATATCTTTGCCAACGAATTAATATTTAGAAAAGAAAACCTTAGGTCGGCGATAAATAGATTTATATATCAGGCCCAAAGGTTTGGAGGCATGCAAATCTTAGGGGACGGAATGAGAGAGACATACCCGGTGTTATTGGCAGACGTAGTAAATGAATTAATTGATCTTGTTTTTGGAATACATCGGAATGATTCTCTCTTTTATATTTTTCCAAAATACCCACCATCAGAACTTGCCTTAGCGCATATGATTCAAAAAATCAATCCGGAAATTACAATAGATTTTATAAAGAGCAGTTTGAGGCTAGAGGGAATTTTCTATCCTCCTAACGGCAAAAATTTGTTAGGAGAAAAGTATCCGTTAGCTAAAAAAATACGAAGTATTGACATAAAAAAGAAAATACAGGAGCAAGATGAAAGAGAACGTAGGGGTCACAAAAAAATAAAATCTCCTCCCGTTTCTGTGCTTTGGGCAATAATATTATTGTTGCTTTTTCCGCTTATTTTTACAATGTTTTTTTCCTTTCTTAGTCAAAAGACCCTTTATTATGCTAAGGAGAAAATAGATCAAGGCAGTTTTACTGTCGCCAAAGGGTCTATTCATCTGTCCCAAGCATTTTTTTACCTGGAAGGACAAGCTTTTAATGCCCTTTCTTTTCAGGCGAAGCTTATCGGACATGAAAATAATTTAAAAAAACTCAGGGAAAATATGAATTTAGGATACAAAATATCAGACATTTTATCACAGGCGTTTAATGCGGAAGATTATTTCTCCAAAATTGCAAATGGAAAAAGCACGAATCCAATAGCAGATTTTGTAAAAGGAGAAAATTTTCTGAAAAATTCAATAGTTGCATTAGAAAAATTGAAAGTAGAAGAAAAAATTCCCGAACCAATTTTGCAAAACCTGGAAATTGTTAATCCTCTGATTAAATTATTATCCAGCATATCGGAAGTAATGCCAAACGTTTTCGGAATGGAGGGTCCAAAAACTTATTTAATTCTTTTCCTCAACAATACGGAGTTAAGGCCTGGTGGGGGGGTCATTGGCTCTTATGGCGTTTTGAAATTTGACATGGGAAGAATTACGGAACTTTCCCTACATGACGTATCTGATGCAGATTCTCAATTACGGGGTCATGTAGATCCACCTTTCGCTGCCAGAAGGTATCTTCAGGAAGAACATTGGTATATGAAGGACAGTAATTTTGACGTAGATTTTGTTAAGTCTGCAGACTCAATTTCGCACTTTTTCTTCGTTGAAACAGGGCAAAAAGCGGACGGTATTATAGCAGTTAATGCTCCGTTTATTAGAGACATTTTGCACATAATAGGACCGGTTTATATAGCGGATTATGGAAAAAATGTTGATGAGAGCAATTTTTATACATCAATGCAATTTCACACACAGAATAGTTTTATTTCGGGTGCGACGCAAGAAGATGATTTTTTAAGAATTTTAAGTGAAGCAATAATAACAAAATTAACAAAAGAAAATGCGCCCTATCTTTTAATTGCGCAGTCAATCTCCGATGCACTTGCTCAAAAACAATTGTTATTTATCTCAAAAGATTGGCAAAATATTTTTACCGTAAACGGCTGGTCTTCTTCCCTTTGGGATGAAAGGAAAGACACAGCAGGAACAATTAATGACTTTGTAGCAATTAATGAGGCTAATTTGGGATTTAATCTCAGCTCTTTTATTAAACGACAGGTGTTGCAAAAAATTACTATAGATGATGTTGGGAATATTTCCGAAGAATTAACCGTAAATTACAAAAACACAAGTACAACTCAGTTGGGGGGAATTTACAAAAATTACCTGAGAGTTATTTTGCCCAAAGATGTTAAGTTATCCGAAATATCAATAGATGGTCAGCCCCAAAAACTTGTAGATGCAATTATCGATCCGCTTATTTATGGAGAAATAAATTTCAAGCCTCCTCAAGGCCTTGAAGTTGAAAGAACAACCGAAGAAAATAAGACAATTTTCGGATTCCTTGTCCATGTTCCTGTCGGAGAGATTGCAAAAGTTAAGTTAAAATATGTACTTTCAGGAAGTATCTCAGGATTAGATAATTATTCTTATAATCTCAAATTATTTAAACAACCGGGTATTGAGAGTATTCCTTATTCCTTTTCTTTTTTCTATCCAAAGTCTTTTAATATTACTAAAAGTTCCAGTGGGGTAATTGGGGGAAGCGGTAATGCAACCTATTTCGAAAAGATAATTACCGACAAAAACCTAATTATAGATTTTGCTAAAAATAAATAGTTGCTAAAAGCCATATAAATTGATTAAAATAGGGCATTGTATGGAAAATCAAACAATTGAAGCACTTTATCCCATTTCTTTCAGGCAAAAAGATGCCGTAACATTGGGGCAGCATCTTAAGAATCGCAATAGCGTGATTTTAATGGGTATGAAAAGGGTGGGAATAAGTAATTTCCTGCGTTTTTTTCTCAATCACAAAGAAATAGTAAGAAAATATATTGCAGACGGCAATTCCCATCTTTTTATTCCTATTGATCTCAATGATTTGGTTGAAAGGGAAGTTTTCCCTTTTTGGATACTAACCCTTAAGAGAATCTATGATGCATGCGAAAAATCAGCTCTCGATAATTCGACAAAAAAATATATAGAAAGATTATTTTTGGATTGCATGCAATCAAAAGATACTTTCTTAACAATAGAAGGTGTCAAGAAAAGTTTAGCAAAGATTACCCAAGAGGGAGTATTGTCTACAATATTTTTGATTCGCTTCGACCGACTCAGGGAAGTTGTTACGCTTGAACTTTTTGGCAACATCCAGGGAGTAAAAGATGCGACAAATAGAAAAGTTTCCTTTGTTTTTACCAGTTTTAGGGGATTACCTGATCTTGCGCCTGAAGTTTTTACCAAATCATCGGTTGCCCTTTTTGCCCGAAATATGTATGTGCGACCGGCGGAAAAAGAAGATACGAAAATTATTTTTGATACCTACAAAGCACGCTATAAACTTATTTTCCCTTTAGCTTTGGAG
This sequence comes from Candidatus Levyibacteriota bacterium, assembly GCA_903872785.1. Lineage (GTDB taxonomy): Bacteria > Patescibacteriota > Microgenomatia > Levybacterales > UBA12049 > GWB1-37-8. The sequence continues at coordinate 12,486 of CAIQLZ010000047.1, read as the reverse complement.
ACTGCACTTTTTGAAGTGGTTGATGGATATGTACAATATCTGCAATTAGCGCTAATCTCTTTTCATGAATCGGGAAAAACCTTTAAAAACAAACAGGAAATTTTTGATTTTTTATGCACGGATGAGCGAATAATGCTTCAATCGGAAGAACTCTGGGAAAGCTTAAATAACGTCGAGCAAGGCATTTTATTGAAAGCAGAAAATCTAAAAGAAATTTCGGATGAGGAAAGAAAATCTGCATCATATTTATGGGATAGCGGATTTTTAGTTGATAGCAAAGAAAAAACCATGGTTTTTAGTTCTCTTTTCAGTTATTATCTTAAGCAAAGAAAAATTGCCAGGGAAATTGCCGCAAATGTAGAATTAAGTAAAAAAGAGCATTTGCTTTTCACCTTTCTTAAAAGCAGAATCGGGGAAATTTGCGAAAGAGAAGAAATTATTCAGGCAGTCTGGCAAGAAGTTGAAGAGCTGGGGATATCAGATTGGGCAATTGACAGATTGATTGCCCGTCTGAGAGTAAAATTAAAATCACAAAAAGCAAAGTTTGAAATACAGACAATCAAAACTAGGGGTTACAAGATGATTGAAGGATAGAAAGAATTGTCCAATGAAATCTTGGTAACTCGGGAATACTTCGTTAAATCTTCGGGAATAAAAATTTCATTGCTTGGTTTGTGAGGCTATGCTAAAATGAAGCAATGGATAAAGTCTATAATCATAAAAATATTGAAGAAAGAATTTATAGGGAGTGGGAAACTTCAGGATATTTTAGGCCGGAGATAAATTCCAAAGGCAAGCCTTATTGTATTATTTTGCCACCTACCAATGCTAACGGAGCTTTGCATTTTGGTCATGCGATGTATGTTGTTGAAGACATTTTAATTAGGTTTCATCGGATGAGAAATTTTTCTACTCTTTGGTTGCCTGGGACAGATCATGCTGGGATAGAAACACAATTTGTCTTTGAAAAAAAACTCCTGGAACAAGGAAAATCCAGATTAGACTTCAAAAGAGAAGAGCTTTACGAAATGATTAATAAATACGTTAATGAAAATAGGGGAGGAATAGAAAGTCAACTTCGAAGATTAGGTTTTTCCTTGGACTGGAGTAGGGAAAAATATACGTTGGATGGAAATATAGTTGAGATAGTTTATGATACTTTTAAAAAACTTTTTACTGATGGTCTGGTCTATCGGGCAAAAAGATTGGTTAATTATTGCACTTTTGACGGAACTTCATTTTCTGATTTAGAAGTAGTTCATGAAGATAGAACAAGCTCTCTTTATTACATAAAGTATGGTCCGTTAATTTTGGCAACAACCCGTCCTGAAACAAAATTCGGAGATACAGCAGTTGCGGTTCATCCCGGAGACAAAAGATATAAAAAATATGTTGGTCAGGAATTGGAAATTGAAACAGTCTTAGGGAAAGCAAAAATAAAAGTAATTGCAGATGAATCAGTTGATCCTGAATTCGGAACGGGAGTGGTGAAGATTACTCCTGCACATGATTTTAGTGATTTTGAAACAGGGAAACGCCACAATTTATCAATGAAACAGGTCATTGGGTTTGATGGAAAAATGAATTATTTTGCCGGAAAGTTTGAGGGATTGTCTGTTAGAGAGGCAAGGCATGCCATTGTTAAGGAAATGCAGGCAAAAGGATTAATAGAAAAAATAGATGAAAATTATAAAAATAGAGTGGGACTTTGCTATAAATGCAAAAATGTTTTGGAGCCCCTGCCTTTAGAACAATGGTTTATAAATATGCAACTCTTAGCAAAACCGGCTATAGAAGTTGTTAAATCACGACAGATTAAAATTTATCCGAAAAGTTTTGAAAAAAGATATTTTCAATTTTTGGAAAATATTCGGGATTGGAATATTAGCCGTCAAATAGTTTGGGGAATCCAAATCCCCGCTTGGAAATGCGAAAAATGTCATGAATGGGTAGTTACAAACGGAAAAATCCCTCAAAAATGCAAATGTGGTTCCGAAAATTTGATTAGAGATCAGGATACTTTTGATACTTGGTTTTCTTCCGGACAATGGCCGTATGCGACCTTAGAAACAACTAACAATCTTAAATTTTATCCGGCTGACGTAATGGAAACAGGCTATGATATTTTGCCTTGGTGGGTAGCAAGAATGGTTATGCTTGGAATATATATTCAAAATAAACAGGGTGTTAAAGAAATTGAGAATCAAATTCCTTTTAAAAATGTTCTGTTGCATGGGCTGGTAAATGATCCGTATGGAAAAAAGATGAGTAAATCCAAGGGTAACGTTGTTAATCCATTGGATCTTGTTGATCAATATGGTGCGGATGCCGTTCGCTTTGCTTTGATTTACGGAAATGCAACAGGTAATGATCAGGCATTATCCTATCCGAAATTAGATGCTGCCAGGAAGTTTGTAAATAAACTTTGGAATATGGGGAGATTTATTGAATTTGCTGATAAGATTATTGATGAGGGGAAAAAACCGACGAGAGAATCCGGAATAGATGAATGGAATAATTATTGGTGTAAGAAAAGTCAAGAATTGGTAAAAAAGGTGACTAACGATTTGGAAAAATATAATTTTAATTATGCTGCGGAAAAGTTGTACAATTTTACCTGGCATGAATTTGCAGACAAATATATAGAGGATATAAAACCAAGAATGACTCCTAAAACTCTGGAAGCGATGAAAGATAATTTTAAAATTATACTAAAACTTCTTCATCCATTTATACCTTTTGTGACGGAAGAAATTTATCAAAGGTTTAAATTTGGTAAATCCATAATGGTTGATAAGTGGCCGTCTTTTGTTAAAAGTATATAGACATGGGTGCTTTATGAAATTTAAAAACCTAAAAAAGAAGGCTAAAAATAGACAATCCCCGAGTATTTCCCGAACTATTCCCGCTTTTGTTAAAATTTTTCCGGAAGTAGATTCGGCAAAATTGTTTATATTGTACAGAAGAGTTTTGAAAGTATTTGTTGTTTTAGCCTTTACGGTAACCGTTGTTATTGTGGGATATGATTTACAGAAAAATCTGCAAATAAAAAAAAAGATTGATTCTCAAAGAGAAAACGTAAAGCACGATTTAATTTATTGGGAAAACTTTATATCCAAACATCAAGATTATAGGGACGCTTATCTTCAGGCTTCTGTTTTAGAATACAGGCTGGGGGAAGTAACTAAAGCGAAAATGTATGTTAAGGAAGCTTTGTCCCTGGATCCAAATTCAATAGACGGAAAAGAATTGGAAAAATTTCTCGCAAACAGGTAAATTATTTAGTAATTTTATTTATTTTTGGAAGTTGTTGGGGATTCTTGTTTTGCTGACGTCTGAGTTTGCGCTGCCGTTGTTTCGCCTTCGGTTTTTGGTACGCCTTCATCTGTTTGAGCAGATCCTTCTCCTCCTTCCGCTGCGGGAGATACTGCTGCCTTGGCTGCTTCTGCGGCAGCGGCTTCAGCTGCTGCCTGTTCTGCAGCCTCTTTGCTAATGAGTGATCCGATCTTGGCTATAACCTGAGATGCATCTGTTAAAATAGTTACATCGGCTGGAACTTTTATTTCACCTACGGTTATTTGTGCATCCAATATTGCTAAGGGTTCAACATTTACCTCTATCTTGTCCGGCAAGTCTGTTGGAAGAGCTTCTATCTCAACTTCGGAGAGAGTTTGCATAAGAATTCCAAGCTTTTCCGAAACTGCTTTAGGCTCACCGATTATGACAATTTTGACCATTGTCTTGACTTTTTCTTTAAGATTAACTTGGAAGAAATCTGCATGAAGAAGTGTATGTTTATAATAATCCTGCTGAACGTTATGAATTAGCGAAGGTCTAATAATGCCGGCAATTTCAACATCGACAATTCCTGTTTCCCCTGCCTCCTTATAAACTTTTTCAAATTCTTTGTAGGGAACCTGAACAGAAAGGGATTCTACTCCCTTTCCATAAATATTTGCAGGAAGCAAGCCTTCTTTTCGAAGTTTGTGCACTTTTTTTCCGAGAATTTTTCGCTTTTCAACTACTAATTTATGCCTTTTCATTATTTGGACATTGTACATTAAATAAGCTTAGATTACAATACGATTGCCTTATGACAATTTTGGGAATTGATCCTGGATTTGCCCGAGTTGGGTGGGCTGTTCTAAAAGTTCAAAATTCAGTATTCAAAATTCAAAATTATGGCTGCATAGAAACCTCAAGGGATATTGCCTCACAAGAACGTTTAGCAGATGTTTATAGGCAGGTTTGCGTCTTTATTAAAAAATATAAGCCGGATATATTGGCAATTGAAGAATTATTTTTTACAAGTAATGCCAAAACAGCTTTTAAAGTTGGGGAAGCAAGGGGAGTGATAATTTTGGCAGGAGCACTGCAGAAAATTCCTGTTTTTTCCTACACGCCTTTGCAGGTAAAAATTGCGGTTACAGGATATGGTAATGCGGATAAATCTCAGGTTGGAAAAATGATCAAAGCAATCCTTAAATTAAAAGAACTTCCAAAATTAGATGATACCGTAGATGCAATTGCAGTTGCCTTAACCCACGCATTTACGAAAAAGTTTAAATAGTCTGGCATCCTTGTTGATGTGCAATAATTTTCCCATATAAGGCTTGTTTAATTGTGCTTAATTGAGCTTATAATTCCAAGGTTTTTCTACCTTTTTAACGTCAGGAGAATTTGAAAAATATTTCGGATCTAAATTTATGATATCTATTCTAGACATTCCGTATGCTATAATCAAGACGAAATGATTGGGTTTTTAAAAGGAGAAGTTTTTTTTAAAGAGAGTAATTATATTATTCTTGATGTTAAAGGCGTTGGGTACAAAGTATTAACCGCAAGCGATGTCTTAAATAAGGCCCGTAAAGATTCTCCATTGGCACTTTTTATTTATACCTATGTTAGGGAAGATAATATTTCTCTGTTTGGGTTTTTGGAGTCTCAAGACCTAAAGCTTTTCGAAAATCTAATTGGCGTTTCAGGCATAGGGCCAAAAACTGCCATGAGCATTTTTTCTCAAGGGAGCAGAAGTCAGATTATTTCGGCAATAGCAGCAGCCGATACTTCTTTTTTTTCCGGAGTCCCGCGCTTAGGTAAAAAAAATGCGCAAAAAATAATAATTGAGTTAAAGAATAAATTTAGCGGAATAGGTGAATTTGATTTAAGCGGCGAAGACATGTCCGGAAGTGAAGAAATAATAATTGCCTTGAAAGGCTTTGGTTTTACCAATAAAGAAATTCACGATGCGATAAGAAAAGTCAAGAAGGACGGGCAACAGATTGCCGAAACAATTAGGTTGGCACTAAAATATTTGGGAAAATGAATAAAAAAATAAAAAAAACGGCAATTGAAAGTATTAGCCCTGAAGAAGAGGCGTTATTTACGTCGCTTCGGGTAAAAGAATGGAGTGAATTTCATGGACAGTCCTCAATAAAAGAATCATTGAAAATTACAATAACCGCATCTAAAAAAAGAAAAGAAGCCATAGAGCATGTGCTTTTGTACGGCCCGCCCGGACTTGGCAAAACAACACTGGCTCATTTAATCGCCAAAGAAATGAATACTAATATTCGGGTAACTTCCGGTCCGGCAATAGAAAGGGCGGGAGATTTAGCCTCAATTCTTACAAATTTGGAAAAAGGAGACATTCTTTTTATTGATGAGATTCACAGGCTTAATAAAGTGGTTGAAGAAACGCTTTACCCTGCGATGGAGGATTATGCCTTAGATATTATTTTAGGAAAAGGGCCGTCAGCCAAAAGCTTAAGACTTGATCTTCCTCAATTTACCATTATTGGCGCAACAACCAGAATAGGATTGATGTCAGCACCTTTAAGAGACAGATTTGGATTGGTTCACAGATTAAATTTTTATTCACCATTAGAGTTGGAAATCATAATTGCAAATGGGGCGAAAAAATTAAAAGTAAAAGTAGATCAAGAAAGTATCAAAGAAATTGCCAAAAGAGCCAGGGGAACACCGAGGATTGCCTTGAAACTTCTGAAACGCGCCAGAGATTATGCTCAAGTTAAGGCAGGGGGAGACATTGATAAAGTAAACATTGTTCAGGCATTGGATTTATTGGGTGTTGATCCGTTTGGTCTGGACAGCTTGGATAGGCGGTATTTAAAAAATATTATCGAAAAATACGGAGGAGGACCGGTTGGAGTTGAGACAATTGCAGCGTCAATATCTGAAGATATTGGAACAGTGGAGGAAGTTGTAGAGCCTTATTTATTGCAGCTTGGATTTTTAAAAAGAACCAAGTCGGGTCGAGTCGCAACAAAATCCGCCTACGAACACTTAGGTAAAAAATATACAAAAGATAATCAACGAAAATTAGTTTAGATTAAAATCTTGCTTTCTCCTTTTCTAGTAAGTCAAGTTCTTTTTACATTTTTATAGAATATCATTCTTAGATCTGAATTGGAGGGCTTCCGTGATATGCATTGAATTAAGAACATTTTATTGATTGCTTATTGACAAGCAAAATTAAAAGCAGTACGGTAAAATCAGTAAGAGAAGACAGGTTTCGACCGGGCCGCATCATGGGCAGTCCTGATAGAGGACAGGTCTTTTCTCAAATAAATAAAATGTTTGAGGAAATGAAACTTGATTTTCTCTTTTTTATTGGAAATAATTTATTAATTTAAAAATGGGTATTTTTGCCAGATTCTATTATAAATTTCACCGTGTAATTAGAGCGATTCAGGTTTTCTTAATGGTTGCCGGTCCTGGAATTATTGTCATGGTTGCTGATAATGATGCAGGAGGAATTACCACTTATGCTGTAACAGGATCAAAATATGGATATTCTCTGATGTGGTTTTTGGTACTGTTGGGTCCGGTTGCCTATTTTGTTCAGGAAATGACGGTTCGTCTTGGAGCAGTAACGAAGAGGGGACATGCTGAGGCTATTTTTGATGCATTTGGTTCCTTTTGGGGATGGTTTTCGCTTCTAGACCTTGTGATAGTTGATTGGCTTACCATGATTACCGAATTTATCGGTATGACTGCTGCAATGAGTATCTTCCATATCCCGCCAATTATAACCATTCTTATTGTTTGGGCTTTGATGATTTTTATGGTGGCTCAAGGAAGATATTGGAGGTGGGAAAAGTTAGCTCTTTTTTTCTGTCTGATTAATCTTATTTATGTTCCCGCTGCATTTTTAATTCACCCATCAGTGCGGGACATTTTATACAATAGTTTTATTCCTCATTTGCCAAAGGGTGGATTAACTAATGACCTTTTCTTTCTTTTAATGGCAAATATTGGTACGACTATTGCTCCGTGGATGCTCTTTTTTCAGCAAAGTACGGTTGTGGATAAAAAAATGCAGGAAAAAGATGTACCGTTTGGAAAAGTTGATACTGCAATTGGAGCAATGGGAACAGTTATTGTTGCAGTGTTTTTAGTTGCTATAACGGGAAAATTACTTTATGGCGTAAATGTCCAAAGTGCAGCGCAAGCAGCCATTAAGCTTATGCCGATTAATCAATGGGTTGGTACATTTGTGGCAATCGGGCTTTTTGATGCAGGATTTCTTGGTGCGATTTGTATTTCTTTAGCATCATCGTGGGCATTTGGAGAGGTTTTTGGTTGGGCTCATTCCTTGAACCATAAAGTAAGAGAAGCACCATGGTTTTATGCATATTTAACCCTTACCATTCTTTTTGCCGGAACAATTGTTCTTATTCCTGGAGCACCCCTCGTTTTAATTACTCTTTTTGTTCAGGTTATTGCAGTAACTCTTTTACCGGCAGCACTTGTCTTTCTAATCCTTTTGCTAAATGATGAAGAAACAATGGGAAAATATAAAAACAGATTTTTTGATAATATTGTAAATATTGGGATTGTAATAGTGATAATTGTATTATCAACATTGTATGGTCTTGAAACATTATTTCCAAATTTGCTTAATTTTGTAAAATAATATTATGTCTATTAATCTTAGCAATCAATTAAAAAATGTCTTTCAGTCTTGGCTTGAAACAATACGCGAAATAAATGTAAGATATAAAACTCCACGAATTAAAATGACCAAGGGTGTAAAAATAGCCTTGCTTACCCTACGTATTTATTTGTTTACTCTTATGATACTTTTATTTTATAAATTTTTTACAATTGTTAGCGGACACTAATTATAAAAATGACACAAATACAACATTATTATTTAACAGACCTTATTGGGACAAAGGTTATGTTAAACGGCAAAAAAATTGGTCGACTTTCCGATCTTGCTATTCATGTGGAAAAAAAGGAAGGACAAATAGAACACATTCTTGTTTTACGAAGATTTGGAGACCCGTCATTATTTATTCCTTGGAAACTTGTCCCTTCATTTAGCAGCCAGGAGATAAAAGTAGCCATAGATAATGTAAAAGATTATGAAATTGATCCGACTGATCATGATGTGCTTTTAAAGGATCAGGTAATTGATAAGCGCATTATTGACATAAAGGATAGAGAAGTGGAAATTGCCTATGATATTCGTCTTATTTATAGGGAAAACAAGCTTTTCATTGTTGATGTTGATTTAGGCAAATCCCGAATGCTCAAACGCCTTGGTTTGAAAGCTCTTGCAAAAATTCTACATGCTTTTGCAGGACGTATGCAGGAAAAATCTATTTCATGGAATTTTATTCAACCCCTACCTACAGGCATGACCCCGTTTAAAGGAGACATTAAGCTTAATGTCTTAAAAGAGAATTTATCGGCAATTCATCCGATTGACTTGGCTCGCATGCTTGAGGAAATGACCTATGAGCAAAGATCAACGATTTTTAAGCAATTAACTTTATCGCAAGCATCTCAAACTTTAGAAGCTGTTGATCCAAGTTTACAGCGCAGCATAGTGGAGTCTTTAACGAAGGAAAAAACATTAGAGCTTTTTGATTTAATGACTCCCGGACAAATTGCCGATATTCTTGCTTCACTTCCGAGAGACATTTCTCATCCGCTAGTATATCTCTTGGATGATGATACAAAAAATAAAGTACAAGCGATACTTGAAAAACAAGAACAGCATGTAGAAAATCTTGCAACAAAAAAGATCATAAAATGCTCTAAAAATGAACTTGTCAGAAACATTCAGGATTCTTATGCCAGCCTTGCAAGACACAAGGACGTCACAATGTATTTGTACGTTATTAATGATAACGAACAATTGATCGGAGTTATTGATATTAAAGAGCTTCTTGAGGTAGCGGAAACGGCAACGCTTGAAGAAATTATGATAAAAAATATGGAAATATTGCAGCCCAAGAATACTTACAAGGAAGCAGCGGAAATCTTTACAAAATATGATTTTCGTGCAATACCGATCGTTAATGGAAATAAGAGGTTGATCGGGGCGGTAACCTACAAAGACTTAATGAAATTTAAGAAAAGATTCGTCAGTTAGCCGGAAGAACATCTGATTTCACAACTCTGGAAAATTTAATCTTTATCGACATAGTGTTATCGCGTCATGTATTTGTGATATCATAAATATACCCCTCGGGGCACTGTGTATGAATGGTGACGTAAAAGTTTTGGATCAAAATCCCGTTTCAAATCCTGTTTCAGGTGGTGTAGTTACGCCTCAGGGTTCTTTGAATAAGGAAATTGAACCTAGCGCGGGTTTGCCTGAATTAAAGCCAGCGGGATCAGAAGTGACACATAGCATAGATCAAGAACTTAAGGACATAGGAATTGAGGAAAAAAAAGACAGACCTGATTTGACACAGGCTGTTGACATTCAACATTCAGGATCATCAATTCCTGTTTTCACTACGCCTTCAAAGCCAATTCAGTATCCAATGTCGGAAAAAGAAATAGAAGACAAACTAAAAACAGGTCCAAGCGACGATTCAGGAAAATGGCTTGCAGGATTAATAAAAAAAATAATGAAAGCATTGGGGATTTAAAATTATGCAAAATTTTTCACTTGAAAATATTACGTCAAACCTGATTAATTTAGTTTTATTTGCTTTTGCCCTAATCTTTTTAAGCGCTGTCTTGTTTTATCTGGGAAAATTGTTAATCATTTGGTATAAAAATAGAGGAAGAGAAAGAATTTCTCTTGAGTCGGTTTTGCTGCAGGTGGCTCTTCCGCGGGACAACGAAATAAAAATAGATACGGCAGAACAATTATTTTCCTCCCTTTCGGCTATCGGCAAAGGGGGTTTATTAAAATCCCCGCCGCATTTATCTTTTGAAATAGTCGGAATGCCGGGGGATATCCGTTTTTACGTGCATACACCGAAAAAATTGACGGATTTGGTCGAAAAACAAATTAACGGCGCATATCCGGATGCCGAGATAAAAATTGTAAACAGTGAAACTACCAATAGGGGAAGCATGGTGATCGGAAATGAGTACAATATTTTTTCGCGGGAGGGAAAGGTTGCTTTTACTTCTTTGCAGCTTAAGTCGGAAGACTATCTGCCAATAAAAGCTTACAAGGATTTACCGACAGATTCTTTATCTTCAATTACATCGGTTCTTGCCAAAATGGTGGAGGGAGAAGGCGCTGCCATCCAAGTCTTAATTGCTCCGGCTAATTCAAATTGGAAAAAGCGTGGAAGAAATTACCTTACCAAAACTAAAAAAACAGAATCAAATCCGGAAACAGCTAAGTATTCTTCAGATGCCAAAGAATTGGAAGGAATTGAAAATAAAATCAGCAAGCCGGGATTTGAAACCGTAATAAGAATTGTTGTTTCCTCAACTTCTAAAGAATCTGCCGAAATTCATCTGGGCAACATTGTCAGTATATTTAGCCAGTTTGAGGGAATTAATTCATTTAAGAAAGGCAAATATAGACTTAAGGGCATGTTTATGAATGACTTTATTTATAGATATATGCCGATGATGGGAAAAACCTCAATTTTAACCAGTGAGGAACTGGCAACTGTTTTTCATTTTCCAAATAAATCAGTGACGACTCCAAATATTTTCTGGATGAATGCCAAAAGAGCTCCTGCTCCGGCAACAATCCCAACTTCGGGACTATATTTGGGTAAAAGTACCTACAGAGGATTGGCAAAGCCGGTTTATATGGACATCGATGACAGAAGAAGGCACATGTATATTATTGGAAAAACCGGCACGGGGAAGACGGAGTTTCTTAAAGATATGATTATGCAGGATATCCGAAACGGTCAGGGCTTAGCGGTTATTGATCCTCACGGAGATTTAATTGATGATATTTTATTACTAATTCCGCCAAAAAGAGCGGAAGACGTTATTCTTTTTGATCCGGCCGACACAGCTCGTCCGATGGGCTTTAATATGTTGGAAGCCCATACCGAAGAGCAGAAGCATTATGTTGCCTCATCAATTATTGGCCTTATGTATAAGCTTTTTGACCCCAATAAAACAGGTATTATCGGGCCCCGATTTGAGCATGCAATCCGTAACGCAATGTTAACGGTTATGTATGAAAAGGGAGCTACTTTTGTTGAAGTTGTGCGTGTTTTAACTGATGCAAATTATGTACAGGAACTTTTACCTAAAGTCGAAGATCCGATTATCAGACGTTATTGGACAGATCAAATTGCCCAGACATCCGATTTTCATAAATCCGAAGTTTTGGATTACATAGTTTCTAAATTCGGAAGATTCGTTACCAATAAGATGATCAGAAATATTATCGGACAATCAGACAGCTCGTTTGATTTCCGAAAAGTTATGGATGAAGGGAAAATTCTTTTGATAAATTTAGCTAAAGGGAAAATCGGCGAAGAGAACTCTCAATTCTTAGGTCTTGTCTTGGTTCCGAAAATTTTGGTTGCGGCAATGAGCAGGCAAGACATGGCAAAAGACTTAAGACGTGATTTTTTTCTTTATGTTGATGAGTTTCAGAATTTTGCCACACCTGACTTTGCCCAGATTCTGTCAGAAGCACGAAAATACAAACTTAATTTAATCGTAGCCAATCAGTTTATCGGACAAATGGAGGAAGAAGTTAAAAATGCTATTTTCGGAAATGTAGGGAGTCTGGTTGCTTTCAGGGTCGGAGTGACAGATGCAAATTATCTGCAACATGAATTTCAGCCGGTTTTTACAGAAGCGGACTTAATTAATGTCGAGAGATACAATACGTATGTCAAAACAATTGTCGGTGGTGAGCCGGTTACTCCATTTTCCATGGATTTGACCCGCGATATGAATCTTGAAAAAAAATTAGCCAATCCAAGAGTGGCGGAATTGGTTCGGGAATTATCAAGACTTAAGTATGGGAAAAGCGTAGTCGCAGTAGAAGCTATAATTTCCCAAAGAGCTAGGTTATAATTCATCTCTTGACAAAAACTCCACATTTTCGTACTACTAAATTAGGTTTGAGTAATATCTATTCTAAGGTTCATTAAAATTGAATATGGCAAGAGTTATTGATAGGCAAAGAGCAGTTGATCTAAGAAAAATAGGGATGACGTATAGTGACATAAGAATCCGGATCATCAAAAGTAATAAATGCAACTCTAGTCGAGAATTTTG
>CAIQLZ010000046.1 GCA_903872785.1 Candidatus Levyibacteriota bacterium | reverse complement strand
ATAGGAAAAAAAGCTAAGGATGTCAACCCCGATTGAACTGGGGTCAAGGTTATTCTTACTGCGCGTCGGAAGCGGAAGGTTTTTCTCCGATGGTAAATAATCCTGCGTCAGCTTCTTTTAATACAGATTGACTTATTCCTTCTGCCGTAACCAGGGTTTTGGGAAGGAATATAACAGCTGTTTTTTCCATTGAATTAGTTTTTGCAGAGAAGATAATGTTGGCAACAATTCCGTTTCCGGAAACAGCTGCATTCGTAAGTCCGGCACCGAAAGCATAAGATATTCTTCCGGTTTTAACATCAATTTGATTTAAGAGCACATCCGGTTTTGTAAAAAAAGGACCGGTAGCTATTGCGACATTAGTTAGAATCTGCGGATCATATTGTAATTCTAATTGCACTGCCGTAACTTTATTCTTTCCGGTAGAAATATTTACAGGCAGAGAGTAATTTGTGACTCCCGGTTGGGGAAGAGCAGATGAAGAAGTTGCGACAACCGGTATTCCAAAAGAAAGAATAGTAAAGGCAGAAGACTCTTTAGCCACTTTTTTTACTGGAGTTGCTTTGGGAGCTTGAGGTTGATAAAGCGCTGTTATTAAAAGCGTAAGCGCAATTATGAAAAGTGCAAAGATTAAAAAGAGCGTTCTTTTGGACATACATTTAAAAAATTTCTGATTTAATTAAATATAGGCAGTCAATTTTAAATTTTCAATATTCTCTTTTGGAAAACCTTAACTTAAGATTGGAATAAAGAAAAATAGAAAAATATCAATATCCCTTTTAGGTTATCCTTAGGTAGAATTATTTTCCGATAAAAAATGAATTCGTAACGGTTTGTTTTAAGATTGAGTCATTGATTCCTTCGGCTGTAACCAGGGTTTTGGGAAGGAAAGTAATGCTTGTATTCGTTAGGGTTTGAACTTTGGCAGAAAAAGTGATGTTGGCGACAATGCCTTCTCCGGCAATGGCTTTCCCTGTTAATCCGGCACCGAAAGCATAAGTTATTCTTCCGGTTTTGGCATCAATTTGATTTGAGAGTACATCCGGTTTTGCAAAAAAAGGACCGGGAGCTATGGCAACATCGGTTAAAGCAGCGGGATCATATTGTAATTCTAATTGCACTGCCGTAACTTTATTTGTTCCGGTTGAGATATTTACGGGAAGAGAATAATTCAAAGTTGAGGCGGAGGAATTTACAAGAGAGGGACTGCCAAAGGAAAGAACGGTTTGCGCAACAGATTCATTAAAAGCTGTTTTTGCCGGAGTAACTTTGGGTGAAGGAGAGGAAGTTATAAGAGAAGGATTTCCTGATGTAGGAAGAATTTGGGTAGCGGATTTTTCAGGTTCGCTGGCAGCTATTTTTTCCGAAGTCCCCTTGAGCTTGGAAGCTTGAGATTGATAGATATTTATCATCCAAAGTCCAGAGGGGACTAAAACAATAATTAAAGAAAAAACTACGATAAAAAGTGTTTTTTTGGACATAAATAAAAATTTCTAATTTCTAAATTCCCCGCCTGCCAAAGCTATGCTTTGCCTTGCGGGAAGGTAATTTCTGAATTTAGAACAATTAAGTTAATCATATTATAGTTCTTGCACTTCGCTACTCCAAGTTGCAAATCCTCTAAGCCAGGTATTGTAATCAACTTCATCCACACTTCCTCCGCTTTGGTCAAAGTCACTTGCAGTGCAGGAGCCTGTAGCGGGATTTTTCCAGCAGCTTCTAAGTAAATTGTAATCTATAATATT
>CAIQLZ010000045.1 GCA_903872785.1 Candidatus Levyibacteriota bacterium | reverse complement strand
TGTCACGAGGACGACAGTAGAATAGAAATGTTAAAGACGAGAGTTTGATAGTAAATGTGAATATAAATGAAGAAAGCATTAACCTCAGGAACTAAAGTCCCCTTGCTCAGTTTGGCATTAAATGTTTACAACGAAGAAGAAAATATAGGAAAAACATATAAGGAATGCAAGGAAGTTCTTAAAAAAGCAAAAATTCCTTACGAAATAATTCTAGTTGAAGGTGGATCGACGGATAATTCATGGAAAATCCTCCAACGATTAGCGCGAAATAACAGTGATTGTAAGGTATTTCAGGCAGAAATGGAACCAGGTAAGAAATTGAATAAAGGAATGAAAGTCGCAAAAGGGAAGTATTTTGGTTATATGTGCTCTGATGGTCAAGACGATCCGAATATAATACCGAAAGCCATAAAATTACTTGAAGCGAATAAAGTTGATTTTGTGAAAGGTAGAAGAATAGATAGGGCTTATTGGCAAAGAAAAGTTATTTCAAGAATTTATAATTTTTGTTGCCGTATGATTTTCGGGCTTAACCTAAAGGATGTAAATATGCATCCAAAGGTATTCAGAAGAGAATTTGTGAAAGGAATTAATCTTATATCAAGTAGCGAAAGTGTAGATCTGGAAATAGTACTTCGTGCACAAAAAAAAGGATATAAAATAATTGAACTTCCGATTGAAGAAAGAGATAGGGAAGGCGGAAAATCCAGCGTAAATATAAATGTGGCAATAAATATGATTAGAGATATGCTTTCATATAAATGGGGAAGAAAAGGCAAGTTACTAAACTATTAGCATGAATACACAAATTTCCTCGATGAGAATAATCTCAAAAAAAACCTTCTTCTTCCTAATTTTTCCATCGGTGGTCTTATTTATCTGTTTTTTTATATATTTTGTTTTGACTAGCAATGCTCAGATAAATAGTAATTTATACTACAAAATATCTAGTTTGAAATATGATGAAATTACTACTATTATTCAGAAAGAGAAGTTTGCAAACTTTAATACTAAAAGCATCATTAAACTTTTAGCTGGAAGGAAAATTGAAGGAGTATTTTTCGGAAAGGTCGATAACTTGGGTATTATTGGTATACCATTTGATACGCATAATAAAAGTGTTAATGATCAAATAATATTCCGTTTGAAAGAGTCTAGTAAAAAAGATTGGTTTTTTCAAGCTACATATAATGCTGATCAAATTCAAAATAACGTTCCTTTTCCTTTTGGATTTCCTGTGATTGAAAATTCACGTAATGCTTCATTCACATTTGAAATAGAATCTTTGGCTGGAAAAGCAAACGATTCTCTTTCCTTAGATAGAGTAAATGGCTATTTTCTTGCCAAATATAAATTTTCTAAATCTGAATTATTAAGAAATCCTTATATATTGTTGCAGTTTTTTATTGTCAAGATTGTTTCGAGTATCCCTCTTTTAGCAATAGGTCAACTGTTTTTCATTTTGTTTATTTCACTACTAATTTCATTATTGCCTTATATCATAGCTATTTTTTGGAAAAAACTGATTAATTATATAATAAAATTAAATTTCTCTCGATCCATTTTAAATAATAGTGTCACTATTTTTATAATCTTACTGTTTGTAATTATTGCAACTAGCACTTTTTATAATTATGCCAATGCTCCCTCCACTTACTCCACGGAATCAAGATTTCATGCAGACGTTGGAAATGATTTTTATCTTGGCGTACAGTATCGGGCTAGTCAAATGATAAAAGGACAAAAAATGGACCTTACTGTTCTATTGCCGAATTATCACGATCCCACTGGGCAAACATTGCCTTTGTTATTTTCACCTTTTTTAATTATTAACCCCAATCGATATGTTGCTTATTTCTTTTTCATTTGTATGAGCATAGTGTTTTTTACTTTATTTACTATAATACTATTGAAAAAAGCAAATAAAGAAATTCGCGACGGCGCTCTTATATTTTTAATTGCATTTTTTATTTCAGAACCAGGTCTTCTTGGAATTCATACGGGAAATGTAGATATCATTCTCGGTCCACTTGTCGGAATTTTTATCCTTTGGTTTTTTCATCTATTGAATAAAAAATCAATTTCTATTATTCAAGCCATATGTTTTGGTGTCTGTGCAGGAGGACTATTAAATATAAAATTAACTATTCTTCCCTTAATATTACTTACGATTCTTTTTGTGAAACGTCGTTTCCTTATTTTAGCCCTATTAATTATGACGTTTTTGACGTTAATTTATGTGCCAAATATTTTTGGTTCAGAAAGTAGTCTCGAATATCATTTAAGTAATGTTATGGGCGCTTATGACATGTATTCTCATTTAAAGTTAGGAAATCTTATTTGGGGAAATCATTCCTTGGTGGATATTTCTTCTTTTTTTAGTAGGTGTCTAGAGCTAAATACATGCGAAACTCAACATGTAAATGGGTATATATCTTCTATTCTTTTCATATTAACATTCATAACGCCTTTTTTACTGGTTAAGCCATTAAATTTGATTGTTGTTGCCAAAAAAAATGTTTACTCAATTTTAAAAGCTTTAAATAGTAAGGAGACAGCTTTGGTCCTTTTTGTATTTTCAATTGGATTAATTAATCTGTCATTTAATACTGCTGCTTATGACTATAGATTATATTTGTCTGTTCCTATTACGCTTATAGTATTAAAAGAAAGTCAGAAAATAATAAATGCTCTAATATATTGCTATCTTTCTATGTTTTCATTGCTTTTGGGGGGGTGTGGATTATGCAGATGTTTCCAAGCGAACCTTGGACTATCGATTCAAGATTAATAAAATTATTTTTAATATTTCATTTTTTCTTTCTTATTTTATCGGCGCTTACTATTTGGAAAGAATCTAACAAATTAACTAGATGTAGCATTAATTGAAATCGTATCTATTCTAAATAGATAAAATTTGCCAAATATGCTAATACATAAAATAGTCTTAGCCATATGAAAAATATTCTGAAAAGCATTATATATTTCTTAAAAGGTCATCAGATCTTAGTGTTACTTGCAACGCTCTCTTTTATGTCTTTTGTGTTATATAGGCAATACGTTTTTGCTGGAAGACTATTTCTGTTTGAGGATTTTGGAAGCGATTCAGTACGAGTGTCATTGCCAACTTATACTTATCTTTTTGATTGGTTCAATCATGGGATGCCGTTTTGGTCGGATAAGATGGGAATCGGAACAAGTGTACTTTCTCATCCAGATATTGTCTTCGATCCATTTACTTATATTCTTTTTCTTCTTGGGAGGGGAGGAATAATCCATATGTTTGTCTATATGGTAATTGCTAAAATAATTTTTTCCGGAATATTCTTTTGGATATTTCTTGGTAAGTATAAATTGTCATCTTTTGCAAAATTAATCAGTGCGATTACCTATGCATTTGGAGGATATGAGATCGTTACAGGCCAGAACTATGTCTTTGCAACGATGTATGTGTATTTGCCATTAATTTTGTTAGGATTTGAAATTTGGCTACAAAATAAGAGAGGATGGTTCTTAGCCCTAATGTTGACTTTTACTGCTCTGTATTTCTTTTATTTTTTCTATATGACTGCTATTTTTCTTGCTATTTACGCAATGTTTAGATATTTTATGCTCAATAGTTTTGAGCTAAAACATTTCCTAAGCTATGCATTTTCATTAGCCGGATATATTTTACTTTCCTTAGGCTTAAGTGCATTTTTTCTGTTCCCGTCATTAGCATTAACACTTACTAATCTAAGAATTGGTTCTTCAGTTCCTGCATTAAGCAATATGTTTGTGCCTAATATAAAAATAATTTTGACTGCGCTTGGTCGTTTATTTGAATATGATGTATTCGGAAAAACAAAACTTTATTTGGGATATAAGGGTGATTATTTTCAACTTGCACTGTTTTGTGGTGTCATAACGCTTGTTATTGCATCCCAGATATTTAACGAGGAAAATAATAGAAAAAAAATAATATATGTTATTTTTTCAATCGTTCTCATTGGGCTTTTATATATACCGTTTTTCTCTTATCTATTTAATGGATTTTCTGACTTTAATTATCGCTGGACATATATTTTGCAGTTTTCTCTTGCTTTATTTTTAGCAATTGCCATCGACAGAGTTTTTGGCAAATTAAAATTAAATTACAAGATACTTTTTTTCACAGTCGGAATATGGACTCTAATTTCGCTATTGATTATATTTGCTGTTAGCATTATGACTCCTGGGGATATTGTTTCTCTTACTAATTTACATATGAGTATTCAGCAATTTGGGCATGCTTTTATAAAAAATTTCCGTTTATTTTACGTTGATTATGTTTTTATCGTCGTCTACGTATTGCTTACTATGTTGTTTTTTCATACACAATATAAAAATGTTATAAAAATAATAATATTAGTTTTGGTTTGTGTTGAAATGGTGTGGTTTCCTCAGGATTTGATAAATAACAGATTAACTACTGCTCCTGACCCTGTTAAATATAGTCTTGGGTATTTTGATGGAACAAATGGAGCCGTTAGTTATCTTAAGGAAATAGATAATTCTATATATAGGGTTGATAAGTCGTATGATTCGGTTATCTCTGAATACGGTCACACTCCATCTGATAATGATGCTATGGTACAGGGCTATAGGGGGCTCAGGAGCTATAATGCTAATAATCAACCGAATTACATTCATTTTCTCCTAAATGCTGATGTATTCGTGAGGTATCCAAATGCGGTAATGCCGGCTGGTACAAAACCTCAAAACTTAAAATACGTAGACTTTCATTATATAAATGGCGTAGGAGACAGATATTTGCTTCAGAGTTTTTTAGGAGTTAAATACTACCTAATAAAAAATGAAAGTAAGATTGTGTTGCCGGATTACTATCTTTATGTAGATACGATTAACGACATTAATATTTACAAAAATAATCATTACCTACCTCTAGGATTTACCTTTAATAGTTTTATTACTCATGATGAGTTTATGGGACTTAATACCTCAGAAAAAGATCTAGCTCTATTGTCGTTTGTTGTAATTGATAATCAAAATGAATTATCAAACCTTCTAAGCAGAAATATTGTTAAAAAGTTAAATGACATCGTGGCAGAAACAGATGTTACTAATTTAATAAAAGAGAGAAGAAAAGACTGTCTACAGATTATTTCCTATAAAGAAGATGATATTGTTGGGACAATAGGTATTACAGAAAATAAGGTTCTTGTGTTAACGATTCCTTATGATAAGGGCTGGACACTTTACGTAAACGGAAATAGAAATAATTTCTTAAAAGTAGATGGTGGATTAATTGGCATTGAGCTGAATTCTGGTCTTTACACTATAGAATTGAAATATTTTCCTCCAAAAATGACTTTAGGAATTATTATTAGTATAATTACGGTACTTTTAGGAATATTTCTCATTAGAAAATACATCGTTAGAGTTGTTTCGGCAAGATGTGTATGGTTGAGACAATTGTATGGTTTAAATCATCCAATTACATATCCTGTGCTAAAAAATAATATTTCCATGATGAGGTCAAAAATTATTTGGCAGCTTAAAATAAATTATAAGAAAACTGTTTTTTATACTAGTGCAATAATTGGAATATTATCATTTTTTTTGGGTGGATTGATTACTAGAGGATATAGCTTCTATAGTTTTTTTAGTTCAGACAAAAAAGATTACTTTATGGATTTTTTTAATGTACTAAGAAGCTTATTTAATGGGCCCTATAACTATGGATCTATTTATCCGCCGTTGCCACTTTTATTTTACAAGTTGATGGTCAGATTAGTACCCTATGATATCGTAGAAAAAAGTGCTTCAGTAATTAGAGCAACTCAATCAGGCGAAATTATTTTTCTTCTTTATGTTCTTATAACGCTATTAATATTTATTATTTTATTAATTGAAGTAAAAAAGGGAATAAAAATTGAAAAATATGCTTTTGCTTTTGTAACGTTATTTTCGGCCCCGTTTCTTTTTCAATTTGAACGTGCAAATATAATTTTTGTAGCATTATCATTTTTAATGATGTTTGTCTTTTTTAAGGACAGTAAAAATCGTTTTATGAGGGAAGTAGCAATTGGTAGTTTATCAATATCTATTGGTATCAAGGTGTATCCGGTTATCTTCATGATATTGTTGTTTAGAGAAAAGAGGTATAAAGATATTTATAAAGTATGCATTTATTGCATGATGTTGTTTACCCTACCCTTCTTTGCTCTTGGGGGAATAGGTTACATGTTGCGTTTTTTTAAAAACGTTTTCTTCACAATAGATCTTGCAACAGAGTGGGGTTTTGGGTACATGGTTAATATTCAAAACATGATGAGAATATTAGGTGGTTTTATAGGGGATTTCGGTAAGAGTCCAATTGTTATTGGTAGAGTTATTTCTATTATCGTGTTGATCTTGGGGTCCATTTCAGCCTATTTTATGCATTCAAAATGGAAGACTATAGCGCTTCTCATATTACTTATGATTATAGTGCCTTTTATAAGCTATGAATACACGTTGATATTCATGATCATTCCGTTAATTATGTTTTTAGATAATGATGAGAAAGATAAAGTAAATGAAAAGGTTTATTTAGTTTGCTTCATTTTGTTGTTTATTCCGCTAGCTCTTGGTAAAGTTGATGCTATAAACAATGGATTTGAATATGTTGCCCTTCCTTTAACATATGGTATATTGATTCAGAATGTTGTTTTATTTGTCATGACGTTTTTCTTAATAAAGGATGGGCTAATGGAAAACGAGTTAAAATCTGTTAGAAAT
>CAIQLZ010000044.1 GCA_903872785.1 Candidatus Levyibacteriota bacterium | reverse complement strand
GTCTCCTTTATTAGCCATTTCACTTATATTCACTTAATGTCTTTAAATGTTTTTTTTCACAAGTAATTAAACTTTTATGTAAATTATATGCAAAAATATTAATTATATGCAAAAATATTCCCGCATAGACAATCCACCGAAACAAATACGAAAAGGAGATTAAAAATTCGTTTAAAGACAGATGTGAACCGCCGACAAGCAAAGAGAATAGTCCTGTTAAAAAGAAGAGCAGTACGGGAATCAGTATGTATCTTTGTTTAATTTTCTGTTTATGAGAATTTTTAATTATCAGCCATAACAAGACTACAAATACTACTCCGACATCAATTGGTTTTATGATTACGCCATTACCAAAATCTAGGCGAAAAACTTCGCCCAGCGGAAAAAGAAATAAAGTAAATATGAATATTTTTTTTAATAGATCCATTTCAAGCCCTCAATTGAATACAACCCCACCTTGGTTTTATTATTATAATAAATTAAGCTCCAATTTTTAAATTTTTTAGGAAGAGAGCCTTCCTGCACTGCCACATAATTAAATGTATCTCCACTCTTTACGTAAGATGAATCAATGAACGGAAAGTCAACATAGTATAAATTATGAAAACCATATAATAAAACTTTATCCCCGGGCTTTATTTGTTTGGAAAAATATCCGTCTGTATCATAAAAGTCTCCGAATGAAAAATTCAGGTGATTGGTCAAAAATTGAGATTTTGATTGATTTCCCAAGATTACAGGAATATATTTAAAATTAGCTGCTCCTCTGTAGACTAACGAAAAGAGGGCAAAGAAAATAATTAATCCAATAAAGGAATTGCGCAATATTTTCCGTTTTAATATACTGATAATCGCTACTGTTATTAGAGAAAAGGCCGGAAGATAAGGCAATATAAATCTTCCGCCTCCTGTTTGCGGAGTAAAAAACCAAATAACAACCGCCAAAAAAGAATAGAGGGGGACAATTTTTAATGCTGGATTCAATTTTTTATAAAATATCAGCGCTACCGGCAAGAAAATTATGTAAATAGAAGAAATGGGATCTGCAAGATTTAAGGGGTTTATCAAATGGGAATTGAGTGTTATTGAATAAATATTTGAAAAAAATGGGTACACAGGGCTTCCTGTATTGATGTAGGAAAAGATAAGCCACGGAAGCGGAATAGCTAACGCAAAACCACAATATATCAGCAAATCCTTGAAAATATTTTTCTTTGGCTTTTTTAAAATAATCAGAAGAATAAATATCAAAAGAGACTCCAGCGCCAAAAGCTTAATTGATACTGCAAGACCCAACATGACCGCAGACACGATTAGCCATTTTGTCTGTTTCTTTTCTTGCCATTCCACTAATCCCCACAATGCCATTGTCTCGAAGAAAGTTCTCGCCAAATCTACGTAAGAAGTTATTGACATCCAGCCGATAACTAAATTGGAATAAAAAAGAACAACAACTATTAAAGAGAGTGTCTTTGACAAAAATTTACGGGATAAGCCGTAAAGAGCAATTAAGCAGAGGATTCCGAAAGAATAATGAATCAATTTTGCGAATATTTCGCTTCCAAAGGTCATTCCGGCTATATATAACATCTCCGTAAGCTTTGGAATAGCCGAATAATACAAAAGTCCTCCGGGAATATAAAAAATAGAATGGTTTTGAAGATAAATTTTCGGTAAAGTCAAATGATACCAGAGGGCGTCGAATCCAAGTTCAGGTCCTAAAGCGCCGACAAGGTTAATTATTCCCTGCAAAACCAGCACAAATAAAGCTGTTATCAATAATAAATTAGCTGTTCTGAGAATATCTTTGCATACGTGGACCTTTCTTAAGACTGCAAAGTACCGACCTAAAATTTTTTTTATCTTTTCTCTGTAGATATAAAAAAAAATTAATCCGAAGATCAGTGTTGTTGAAATTATGTAAACTT
>CAIQLZ010000043.1 GCA_903872785.1 Candidatus Levyibacteriota bacterium | reverse complement strand
CTTGAAGCTCAAGGAGATTCATACACGGATTACGCCCGCATATCAGCCGACACCGGACTCCCTACGGTTTTAGGCTGGACTGTTCATGAATGGCTTTGGCGCGGCACTTATGACATTCCTGCCCCAAGAATTCCGGAAATCTCTAGAATGTATGAATCGCAAGATCTGGAAGAAACAAAAATATTATTGAAAAAATATAATATATCACTGGTATTTATAGGTATTTTGGAAAGGCAAAAATACCCAAATCTTAATGAAGAAAAATTTAAGTCTCTGGGGAAAATTATTTTCGAAAAAGAAACAACCAAAATTTATAAAATTAATTAGTTGACTGATATTTTTGAAACAGTACAATTCCCGATTCTTATTTCGCAAGCTACATATTTTGCTATTTCCGAATAATTCCCCACGCCGATTCTTGGAATAAGTACCCAAGCATACCCATAATCAGATGATGGCGCAGGATTTATTAAAAGACCGGGACGCCCTATCTGAGAATCTCCCTGATCCAAAACAGCATTGATAATTGTCGAGCCTTTCATTTTCTGAGATAGTCTTATAAAATCATCAAATTCATTTTGATTTATATCCGTGTCAATACTGCTTTGAAGAATATCGTAAAGACTCATAATCTTTCCGGGATTTAAGAGTATTCCCAAAGACAAAATTTTATCTTTAACCGCCTTGATGACTTTTTGCTGCCTTGCGCTTCTGGCAAAATCTGTTCCTTCTGACCCCAAAGCATGACGGGAACGGACAAATTCAAGCGCCTCAATTCCATTCAGATAATTTAAACCTTTATCGAAATGGATATGCTGATACCGGCAGGGGAAAAATATCGCGAGATTTTGCTCGGCCGAAGCCGATGCGGTTTTGATAAATTCCTGTATATTTGCATCTGTTTTACCACAAGCATCTTTTTCTTTTCCTTCAATCGGATACATGTAATCATCAAAAGCATTATCAACAGCTACGGCCAATCCTCCTAGTATATCTACTGCTTTAACAAACCCTGCAAAATTAATCCTTATTCCATAATCAATCGGCTGACCCAAAATTTTACCAGCCGCTGCTTTTGCTTCAGTTAAACCTCCTCCCTTTCTTTTTGATTCTCCATCCGCATAAGCCAAATTAATTTTGCCGCCCAAATCAGGGATCCAAAGATCCCTCGGAAGAGATACCAAAGTAACTTTATTTTTTGACTGGTCGATGCTTGCAAAAATCATTGTATCGGACAGATCCGGACCGTCATGTTTCTCTCCCCCAATGCCTAAAAGAAGAATATTAATGTTTTTGTCGAATTTCTTAATTTCTATTTTATTGTTAAAAATTAATTGAAAGAAAAACGGAGTAAACTTTAGGGTTGCAATTATAGCCCTACCAAAAAGCACAAGAACGAGAATCCCTATTATGATGAATGCTTTTTTATGCATTTTTTATAATTTGAAGAAACTCTAATGGATCAAGACTTGCTTTACCAACCAAAACTCCATTAATATCTGACATTTTCGTAAATGCATTGATATTGTTTGAAGTGACGCTTCCGCCATACAAAACAGGAATTCCTCCCAATATATCTTTTATTTTTTTTGCCATCCGATTTGCATTCTCCGGAGTATCCGCAATACCACTTCCAATAGCAAACAGGGGTTCGTAAGCAACGTTAAATTGAAACTTTCCTCTTACTCTTTCCTGAAGAGTTTTAACCTGCTCCAAATCCGAAACACAAATTATAGGCATGAGACCATACTTAAAAGCCTGGGATATTTTTAAATTAACCATTTCTTCGCTTTCAAAAAAGTTTTTTCGTCTTTCAGAATGTCCAACTATGACGAATTCCGCAAATTCTTTTATCTGTTTCCCGTTAATTTCTCCCGTATATGCGCCTTCATCCAAAGGTGAAATATTTTGTGAACCAAGATAAATCGGTAATTTGTTTTTTGCTATTAATGAATTGAGAGCAGGAAGAAGTGTAAACGGAGGACAAATTACTATTTTTTTGTCAATAAATTTTAAATCCTGAACATTAAAACCTCCAAGCCAGGATTTAACTTCAAGATTTGTCATATTTGACTTCCAGTTAGCTGCAATAAAGGTTTTTTTCATATGGTACAATTACATGGGCTTTCATGCATTATACTATGAATTCAGACTTTCTAAAAGACTTAAATCAGGAACAAAAAAAAGCAGTTTTACAAACTGAAGGACCAATAATTATATTAGCGGGAGCCGGTTCAGGAAAAACAAGAGTCTTAACTTTCAAAACAGCTTATTTAATAGACAAAGGTATTCCTCCTGAAAATATTCTCTTAACTACTTTTACCAATAAGGCCGCTAATGAAATGAAAGAAAGAATTAAAAAGCTATTATCGAATACCCAAAACATATCTGCAAAAAATGCATTACCAACTACCTCAACTTTCCATTCCCTTTGCGCTAAAATCCTACGAATAGAGGGAAAACATATAAATCTTCCCCCTCAATTCGCTATCTACGACACTCAAGATCAAATCGACGCGATAAAACAAGCTATGAAAAATCTAAATATATCTATAAAGGAATATAAACCCTCCTCTGTTTTAGCCAACATATCTCAGGCAAAAAACGAATTGATCAGTGAATCTGAATATTCAAAATATGCAAGGGGAAATTTTCAGGAAAAAGTAGCAATAATTTATCCTATCTATCAAAAAATATTGCTTGAAAATCATGCCCTTGATTTTGACG
>CAIQLZ010000042.1 GCA_903872785.1 Candidatus Levyibacteriota bacterium | reverse complement strand
TTTTTCTTTAAATTTTGATATAGTTCGAAATTTAAAATTTCCATCCCTCCAACATTCGGTGGGAAATTACGTGCGATAAATAATATTTCTTTTCTTTCCATGCCTATAAAGATGTAGATAAATATTGCTTGTAGGTTTTACTTTGTTTAAGAATTGTTTTACAAATTGGATTTGCTAAACTTTTTTCCAGTTCAAAAACAAAAGGAAGAATCGTATCGTTTTTCGACCGTGGAAAAATAGAAGCCAAAACTAAAACCTTCTTCCTTTTATTTTTTAAAAGCATATGTTTACTTTTTTAGAATAAAAGCTACTGCGGGAACCGTAAATTCTTGAAAAAAGGGAATTTTTGTAAAAAAATGTAATCGAAAATGAGTGTCTCTTGTCGCTACTATCTTAAATCCATTATTTTTTATCATCCTTTCCATTCGTCTGCAAGTAATTTTGTAAAGATTATTATCCTCAAATGAATTACCAATAATTTTATTTTTAAAGAATAATTCTCTTAAAAACTTAGCTATTTTAAATGGAAATATGTGAAAAGGCCTTGAACCATGTCCTGCGTGAAAATTAAACCACGGAGGTATAACAATATAACAAAAGCCTGATTTTTTGGTGACCCTAAACATCTCCTTTATTGAAGGTTCTTGTTTTTCAGTTGGTATGTGTTCCAAAACGCCTCTACAAATCACTAAGTCGAATTGATTATTATCAAATGGAATTTTATTAGCTTTTCCAATAATGGTGTTTTTCCATGGATTTTTTCCTGGTTTAGGGTCTAAATTAATTGCATCACATCTTCTTTTTTTTGCAAGAATACGGCAGAATTCACCGCTTGCACCACCAACATCAAGAATTTTCTTATTGTTTAATGCAATAAATTCTTCAACATCAGATATTAATATATGAGCAAAATACTCTCTCATTATTTTATAGTTATCTCCTTTGTATCTGTTAAAAAGGAAAAAAACCAATTTACGATAATGCTTAAATAAGTTAATTTTTTCTGGCATTTTTGTCAATATTTTTTATTTAAATTTAATACAATTTTAGAAATTGGATTAAGTAAGCTCTTTTCAAGAATTTTGCAGTTTGGAATTAAGCAATGTCCGCCAATCTTCCCGGGACAATTTATAAGAACTGGTCTTACAACATTTATTTTTTTAAGTTTTGTGTATCCTTGATTATAAGTCTCGTTCCATTTTTCGTAAACTTCTTCAACTGGAACTTTTTCTTTTTGGCAAATTTTGTAAAGTTCTTTCTGAAAAACAATATTCCAAGCGTAATATGCCGTATCAAAAAGCTTTGCCATCTCTGTTGATTTAGCGTTTTTAAAGATTTCTGTTTTTAATTCTAATTTTTCGTAGTATCTTTGCGCTTTCGCGCCGGCTTTTTTGGAGGTAGGGCCGATATACTTAACAAAAGTTTTGATACCCACATAAAGATTTGGATGAATGCCTCTTATTGGAGAATGACAAATAAGAATCTTTGTTTGTTTATGGATTTTATCCGTAGTTCCCGGAGCAACAGTTGATTCTATTATAGTTAACAAAGGTTTATAATCCCTTATTGCTTTTACGGCTATTGTTATAAAATCCTTACTGTAGGGAATACAGATGTGCAAAATTTCAATTTTCTGACCTTTTATAAAATCGTTTTTTCTGTCTTTGCTAAAAACTTTATATCTTCTCTCAACTATTTTTTTTATAGCTGACCCTACCTCTCCAGTTCCAATTATGCCTACATTCATATTTGCCGCCTCCATTGAGATTTTTTAATTTGGTAAAGAATTTCTTCCTGGGTATCTTTTATTCTACCCAACATGTCTGCCAAAAACCCCAAAAGAATTAAAAGAAGTCCGATCGTGTTTAAAAAAGCCCCTACAATTCCATATGTTCTGAATGGGGTTGTTCTTTCCAATATTAACCAGCCTATCACAAACACAACATCAAACAAAAAACCAAATATAAAAATGTAAAAACCGGGCATGGCAAAGAAGTTAAGGGGCCTATGGTCACGAACCGACCTAAAAATAATTTTTAGAGCAGAATAACCATAATTAAACAGATCGTCTGAAATTTTTGATTTTCCAAATTTACGATTCGGTCTTACTTTGACAGGAACTTCTTTTATTACCATATCCTTATGAACTAAATCAAGAAAAACTTCGTGGGTATAAGTGAAATGGCCGAAAATCATTAGACGAAGCAGAGATTCTTTATCGTAAGCTCTAAATCCGCAGGAAACATCCGTAAATGATCTTTTGGTTAAAAAATTAACCAGTTTTGTAAACAGCTTATTCCCCAAATTTTTAATACCTCTGTTTTTGAGATTATAATCTAGGTATTTTTTATACCGAGTAGCAGTAACAAAGTTAGCTTCGCCTTTAAGAATAGGTTCTATTAAACTTGGTATGTCCAAGGGGTTAAATTGCATGTCTCCGTCAAGGGTTACGACTATGCTTGCTCCTCTTTCCAACGCCGTGTTAATGCCGGTTTTGAAAGCCGTACCTAATCCCGAATTAATTTTATGTGAAACTATAATTACCCTATTTTTTTTGGCTACTTCGGCTGTTTTATCTGTAGAGCCGTCGTCGATGACCACTTTTTCAATTTTTTTTATCCCCTTTATCCTTTTTGGGATTGAGTTTAAAACCTGCGGCAGGGTTTTTTCTTCGTTAAAACAGGGTATGATTATAACTAGCTTCATATGCGTAGCGTTTTATTAATTATCATACGCTAAATAGTAGGCTTGACAAACTATTAATCTAGTTCTATACTATTCTATACAGGTTGTATTCTTGCATACAGCCATTGAAAATACAATATGTTGAAAGGCTCAGTAAAAATTTCACTTCTTACCCTAGCATTAATAGCAATAGTATTAATTCCCGGCAACACACAACTTGTATTTGGATATGGCAGTGGCGGCGGAGGGGGCGCTGGTGACGGACGTAGTGACGGACGTAGTGACGGACGCGGCGGCGGCGGTTCAACTACATGCGGTAATGAACAGCCGGCAAAAGTCGTTTTATATCAACCAAATCATGCTCTTCTTCCCAGAGCAACCGGTCCAAACCAAATACGGCTGAATTGGATAAAAACAGCTAAAGCAACTAAATATACCGTTGCGTTTGGCGTTTCTTCGGGAAATTATATTTACGGCCTACCGGATGTTGGTGATACGGATAACTTTACAGTAAATTATCTAACTCCGGGAAGAACATATTACTTTGCAGTAAGGGGTGTAAATGGTTGCATGCCGGGGCCGTGGTCAATGGAATGGGCGGCAAGAGCAGGCGGAGGCAGCGTGGCTTTATTAGCAAATGCCGGCGCAAAATCACCCAACGTTGTGACACCTCCCAATATGCCTACCGTACCCTCAAATGCAGGAATTAATCCGGAAAATGCAACTGTCCAACAACCACCTACCCAAATGCCACAACAAGTGGTACCCGTTCAACCCACCCCTGCACCTCAGATAGGATTCTTCCAGCGTATTTGGAATAGAATCTTCGGACGATAATCATAAAATAAAATCCCTCCCTTCATTCTTTTAGATCTTTTATGATATTTCTTTTATCTCGTTTATTTTGAAAGTGAAATGCCACTATAATAACCTAATGGACTTAGGCTGGTAGGTTCAGTAAGAAAACACTACGCAATATTTACTTCACAAAATAAGCTATAATGAAAACCTATGAGATGGGTCTTACGGTCTAAAATCCACAAAGCCAGAGTAACGCAAGCCAATGTTAGCTCTATTGGCAGCATAACTATAGATGAAGATTTGATGAAAAAAGTCGGTATTTGGCCGGGCGAAAAAGTTTTAGTAGCAAGTAACACATCGGGGGCAAGAGTTGAAACTTATACCATCGCAGCTAAAAAAGGCTCTCACACTATTTGTATGAACGGCGCAGCCCACCTAATTAAAAAAAATGAAGAAGTCATTATCATGGGATTTGAGCCAACAAATAAGCCAATTAAAGCAAAAATCATTTTGGTTGACAAAAAGAACAATTTCGTTAAATTTCTTAAGTAATCATGTTAGTCGATAATATTAATTTAATTGTTAAGGGAGGTAATGGCGGAAACGGGGCAGCAACATTTCTGCGAAATGAAGGAAAAGCCAAAGGCGGACCTGATGGAGGCAACGGCGGAAACGGCGGAAACATCTACTTTCAGGGCTCAACCAATATCAATGACCTTCGTGAATTCAGATATAAGAAAAAAATTGTTGCAGAAAACGGAATTCCGGGCAAACATAAGAAGTTGTTTGGTAAAAACGCACAACATTTAATAATTTATTTACCCCTAGGAACATGCATCACTGATACAATTTCAAACAAAATAATTGAAATAACCGATACGGTTTCCGCAATTCTTGCAGCACGTGGCGGAAAGGGCGGACGGGGAAATATGGAATTTAAATCAGCTACCAATCAGACTCCAAAATATGCTGAAAAGGGAACGCTCGGTGAAGAAAAAAAATTATTTCTGGAATTACGCCTAATCGCAGATGTAGGCCTGATTGGATTACCAAATGCTGGGAAAAGCAGTTTGCTTTCTGTTTTGACAAATGCGACTCCCAAAATTGCCAATTATGCATTTACAACGCTTGAACCGAACATCGGAATGTTGAGGCTTAAGCCGAAATCCCCGGGAGGGGAATGGATACAGCATCCGATCGCCGATATTCCGGGACTGATTGAAGGAGCATCTATTGGAAAAGGTTTGGGCGTGGAATTTCTAAAACATATTGAAAAAACAAAAGTTTTGGTTCATTGCATAGATGCAACTGAGGCAAATGTAGAAAAAACATATGAAACTGTCCGCCATGAATTTGAAAAATATAATATTTCTTTATTAAACAAGCCTGAAATAATTTTGCTTACCAAAATTGATCTTGCAGATAAGGCTACCGTTAAAAAGAACTCAAAAATTTTAGAAAAAAAAGGCAAAAAAGTCCTTACTGCCTCTATTTACAACCCGGAAAGCCTGAATTTTCTAAAAAAGGAGTTACTTCGCTACCTGGACAAGTTGCCTAGATGCTCTTGAAAAAGATCTATTGACACATGAATACGATCGTATTACAGTAGAAATGCAGATATTCAAAAGTTAAGGAGGTGAAAGCAATGAATAAAAAGGATTTAATTGGTAAAGTTATTCATTATTACGATAAAATTGGAGTTGCCGTAGTAAAGCTGGAAAAAGTATTAAAAGTAGAAGATAAAGTTAAATTTGTAAAAGGTTCGGAATCTTTTGAGCAAGACATAGAATCAATGCAACTCGAGCATAAGTCGGTAAATTCGGGTAAGAAAAATGAGGAAATTGCTATTAAGGTAAACCAAGCTGTAAAGAGCGGAACATTAATTTACAAACTATAATATCCTCCAATTATACAATCTAGATCCTATTGACTTTAGGAGCCATTTTTGGTATAATATAAATCTAAATCCGGCAGGTTAATTAGCAAATTAATGCCCATCTTAAATGGGCGTTAAAGTAATAAATCTGCTTAACTTTGGAAAGTTCTGAATAGATTAGTTAAAGATAATAAGTAAGACAATTTTTTGAAATTCGTATCTTTTCCCCTACTCATAGCTTCAATTCTCATTTAGGCAGTTTTATTCCTTTAAAAATATGAATAAACGAAGATTTAATAATTCAAACCAAAACTTCAGAGGAAATCCAAGAAGAAAGGCCAATGGCTGGCAAAAAAAAAGATTTTCTCAAAAAGTAATGGCTAATTCCGAATTAATTGGCGCAATCCAAGCAACTAGAGCTATTAATGAAATTAAACAAAGTCAACCTGAAGCAGAATATATTCCAACAAATAAATTCGGAGATTTTAAAATTTCTCCCCAAATTTTGGAAAATATCAAACTTAAAGGCTATATCACGCCTACTCCGATTCAAGATCAAATCATAAATCCCATAATTGAAGGACGGGATGCTATTGGCATTGCCAATACGGGAACAGGTAAAACCGCTGCCTTCCTTATTCCTTTAGTTGACAAGGTTTTTAGAAACAAGGCAGAAAGAGTGTTAATTGTTGCTCCAACTCATGAACTGGTAATTCAAACTCATGATGAATTGCGCGGTTTCGCCAGAGGTTTGGGAATATACACTGCGCTTTGCATTGGCGGAGCAAGTATGGGTAAACAAATTTCTCAATTAAGGCAAAGACCGCATTTCGTTATCGGTACGCCCGGAAGATTAAAAGATCTCATTGAAACGGGAATTCTACAGTTGTCTCAATTTCACAGCGTTGTTTTGGACGAAGCAGACCGCATGGTAGACATAGGTTTTATTCAGGATATTAAATATTTTATTTCTCTTATGCCGCCAGTCCGCCAGTCGCTTTTTTTCTCCGCAACTATTTCAAATAAAGTAAAAGAGATTTTACAGGCATTTGTTAAAAATCCAGTTACCGTATCCGTCAAAAAACAGGAAACTGCGGAAAATATTCAACAGGAAATTATCAGAGTTCAAGCAGGATATAACAAAATTGACAAATTACACGATTTATTAAGACAACCGGGATTTGAAAAAGTTCTTATTTTCGGAAGAACTAAATGGGACGTGCAAAAATTAACAGAAGAATTAATCAGACGCGGATTTAACGCAGGGGCAATTCATGGAAACAAAAGACAAAACCAACGTCAAAAAATACTTGACGCCTTCAAAAACAACGAAATTCAAGTATTGTTGGCAACGGATGTTGCTTCCCGTGGACTTGATATTCCCAATGTAAGCCACGTAATCAATTACGATATGCCGGAATCATACGAAGTGTATATTCATAGGATCGGACGGACAGGAAGAATAGATAAGAAAGGTACCGCTCTGACTTTTATTGAAGGCGTATAATAAATAGATGGCTTACACAGTTTATATCCTTCGTACATCCTCCAACACTTATTACACGGGACAAACAAATAACCTGAAGAAAAGATTAAAACAGCATAAAGATAAAACCAGCAAATCTGCAAAATATCTGCGCAGCTTCAGATCATTTGAATTGGTTTATAAAGAATCTTACACCACTCTTTCTCAAGCTTTAAAACGGGAAATTGAGTTAAAAAAACTATCTCATGCAGAAAAAGAGACTTTAATTAATACAACAAATTAAGACTGCTATTCAACTGCTGATTAAATGTATTCACAAATCCCAATGTGATCCAAACCGTTATAACTGTAGAAATTACTGTCAAAATAACTGCCGCAAGGCCAATCATCCTTAATTTTTCATCCTTTTGCCTTAAGTATTTTATTCCGGGCCAAAGCCCTAAGGGAGGAAGCAATAAGCTTAAAAGATAAATGAATATTTGTCTTGGAATGGTTGCCGATAAAGGCTTGTCTTTGAGTTTTTTTCCGCAGTTTGGACAGAAATAATCCGTCAATTTAAGGCTTTTTCCGCAATAATGACAATTTAGTTGATTCTCCATCATCTTAATTGTGCTGTTCTTTTCAAATATTGTCAATATAATTAACTACACCTACTTGACATTATAGGATAAATGATGTATACTCTTTATTCATGAAAAATTTTTACTCAAAGACAATCGGAAAATTACTATTCCTTAAAAGGAACTTGACAACTATGGCTTTAAAATGCCTGAATTCTCTTAATAAGGACTTTTATTTTTACAACAATAATACTGAATTGCTGGCAATATGGACACTATTATTTCTGACTATTACAGGACTATTTATTCTTGCAATTAAAAGCAACATTTTAACTGTATTTTTACTTTTTATTTTAGCATTTATCATATTATCCTTGTGCACTTTTGCTACCATATATTATCTTCACGCATTAACACTGAACAAGAATAAATTGCTTATCGGAATTCATAATTCACTCAATAAATCCTTTAAATTCAGGTCCTTGTTTCGCTTTATAAGAATTCCGCATTTTTCAATTCCCGATAATATTGCAAAAAACTTCAAATTCTCTTCTTAAGTCTGATATAATCAATCTGTGCGGTGGTTTAAAAATTATAAATATAAAGGCCTTACTCTTATTTTCCTAACCACTTTGCTCTCCATCTTTTTATCTGAATATACTTCTTTGAATAAATTTCTTTTTGAAACCAGATATATTCCCTTTATCGGCTCTTTCATTGCCGGAATTCTTTATACTTCTGTTTCCACAGCGGCGCTGGGAATATTAATATTTTCAGATTTATCCAAAAGAATATCTCCGACAGAAATAGCCTTGTTGGGCGGATTAGGATCAGTAATGGCAGATTTTTTTCTTTTCCGGTTTTTTAAAGGTGATTTGATTTCTGAAATTACGCCTATTTATAACAAATTGGGAGGACAGCATCTGACAAAATTAATGTATCATAAGTTTTTTAGATGGAGCTTGCCAATTGTTGGTGCAATTATTATCGCCTCTCCACTGTCCGACGAAATAGGAATTGGCCTTATGGGAATAAGTAAAATAAAAAATAAGCAATTTGCTGTATTGTCTTTAATGTTGAATATCGGGGGAATATTTATTCTTGCCTCAATTTTATCTTTAATAAAATAGTTTCGATATATACGGGGCAAATATAAAAATACCAACAACTACGGATCCTGCTGCTGATATCAAAACCATTCCTGCGGCTACGTCTTTTGCTATTTTCGCTTCCTTCCTGTGCTCTTGAGTAATCAGATTCACCATTTCTTCCAATGCGGTATTTATCATTTCCGAACAGATAACTAATAATATTGTAATTCCCAAGACGCCTTTTTCATATGGATTGGTATGAAAAATCAAACTTAGCGTAATAACAATCAAGGCAACAATAATATCTATCCTTAGATTGCGGTTGCTTTTTACTGCATGCCAAATGCCTTCCGACGCATATTTAAAAGAGCTTAATAAAGATTTACTGTATTCCATATTTTAATTATAAATCCGGCACCTTTTTTGTTCAACTAATTTAAGAGGGTGCTGGATAAAGCATTCCCAAAAGAAATTGTTTACTGATAAAATATACTATCAATGTTATCACGATTCCCAAAATACCTCCAATTATTGTTTCCATGGGAGTATGCTCTTTAGTTTTAATACGCGACCAAGCAAGAACAGGAATAAGAGCTAAAAGAAGAAAAAAATATCCCCTATAAACAATTCCCATGAATAAAAAGGCAGCTGTAGCAGTTGCGACATGAATACTGGCTTTAATCCACTTATTAACAATAATTATTACTGCTAATCCTAAAATAAAAGCGAATAAACCCACTAAAAGAATTTTCGGACCGTGAAGAATAAGGATGGACAATAAATAGCAAAAAGCTGCAAATGCAGAAAATGAAAAAAGAAGCGGTCTTTCTTCTTTTTTGGAAACATCAAAATTAGAAAAAACTCCCAGCAACACACCCGCAATTACGAATAAAATAACAACCAGAACAAAAGCATAAGAAAATAATGTCCATTTCAAAGCATGAGAATAATCCTGACTAAATTTTGCTACTAAAACAAAAAAAACCGGAAAGAGGGTGAAAACCGGACTGAGAAAAAAAGATATTGCCTTAGCAAAACCCATCATAAATTATAATACCTTCTTAATTCTTTCTAGGGTTTTTTCTTTTCCTAATATTTCCAAAGATTCAGGAAGAGGTAATCCTTTTTCAAAACCTGTTGTAATCTTATACAAGATACTTCCTTTTGTTTTTTGTGTATTTAAAACCCCTTTCATCGCAGAAAGAATCGTCATTTTGTTCCAAATTTTAATTGTTGAAAATTTTTCAAAAAGGGTCTCGGCAATATTTTTTTCCTCTCCGGATAACTTTGGAACTTTTGGCAAAATCAGGTCTTTAAATTCCTTAAGAGTTTTCATTCTGGTTTTAGCAAGATCCAGAATAAAATCTAAAGTTTTCGGATCGCTTTTCAGATAACTAAGAATATTTTTATCTTGATCATAAAACTTAGAAAGTAAAGTTTTTAAATTTTCATTGTTCATTATTCTTAGATACTCACCATTCATCCAGTCAAGTTTTTTAATATCGAAAATCGGACTTGCGGCATTAACGTCTTTAAGGTCAAAAAGTTTTATCATTTCCTTAATATTCATAATTTCCTTATCTCCCCCGGGATTCCATCCCAGGAGCCCCATAAAATTCAAAAGAGCTTCTTTTAAGTATCCGTCATTTTTTAAATCTAAAACTGATTTTGCGCCGTGGCGCTTTGATAATTTAGTTTTATCCGTACCCAAAATAACGGATAAATGCGCAAAGATAGGCTTGTCCCATCCGAAAGCGTCGTAAAGTAAAATGTGTTTTGGCGTTGAAGAAATCCACTCGTCTCCACGAATTACATGGGAAATATTCATAAGATGATCGTCAACTACACTGGCTAAATGATATGTGGGAAATCCATCGGATTTGAGAATTACAAAATCCTCAATGACATCTGCTTTAAAAGAAACTTTTTTATTTCCTATGGCATCGACCCAAGACACTTCCCGATTAGTTGAGACCTTAAACCTAACCGCACCTTCATCTTTATAAGCCATTTTTTTTCTAATAAGATCTTCCGCATGTTCTTTGTAGATATTTTTTCTTTCTGATTGAACGTACTCTTCATCCCATGAAATTCCTAACCAATTGAGGATTTCGAAGATTGCCTTTTTTGCTCCAGGAACAATTCGCCCCTGATCGGTATCTTCAATACGCACGATAAACTTACCCTCAGTATGCTTTGCAAAAAGGTAATTGAAAAACGCAGTTCTCGTATTACCGATATGAGGAATACCAGTCGGACTCGGTGCAATTCTAACTCTAACCATAAAGTGCCTATATTGATTGTACTGGAATTTTTCTTTATACTCAAGACATGATCAGTTTAAATACTGCAAAAATAGAAACAAAAATAGTTCTTAAATGGGGGGGAATATTTCTTTTTATAATATTTCTTTTTTTCATGTTAATAAAAATCTTGCCATTTGTAATAAATATATTTGCTCCTGCCCCCCCTCCTGAAGCCGCCTTTGGAAAACTGCCTCCAATTCCTTATCCAAATCAAGTAAAAGAAAATCTTTCTTATTCCCTGGACATTTTAACTTCAATCCTTCCAAATTTTTCAGATCAGGCAAAAGTATACAAAATAATTCCCGCACCCTTAGAGCTCACAGGTTTAGAAACAACGCTCAAGAAGGTTTCAAAAATTGGATTTAATTCAGATGGAACTCAGATTACCGAAGATACATATCAATGGATTGATCAACCAGCTACATCCCCTGAAAGAAAAAATCTCATACAAAGGTCTATTGTCATGAATATTTTTTCATCTGATTTTACTCTTTCATCTCCATATTTAGTGAGTCCATCTCTTCAAGTATTTTCAGGAACCGACGAAGTAAACCAAACAATTAATACAGCTAAATTTTTTCTTTCCAGCATGTCTTTATCTCCTCAGGATATTGATGAAAGTAAAACTGAAACTACCTTATACTCAACAACGGGAAGCGTCCTTGCTCCAACATCTAAAATTTCAAATACCAAAATTGTAAAAGTTGATTTCTTTCAAAAAGATTTAAACCGTATGCCAATTTATTATGACGAAGGAACATCGTCAACTATGGATTTTTTGATCGGAAAAGAAAAAAACACTCCGGAGGTTGTAGGCGCACGTTTTTTTCACAAAAATATTTCAGATACTTCTTCTACTTATGCTATAAAAACAGCGTCTGAAGCGTACTCTGAGCTACAAAATGGGAAAGCTTATATTGCAAATAAACCCACTGATATGGTTGAATTTTCTATCAAGAAGGTGTTCCTGGCATATTATATGGGCTCAAATCAACAGGATTATTTAATGCCTATTATTGTATTTCAAGGAAATAATGATTTTGTCGCCTATGTTTCTGCTGTCAAGGATGAATGGATAAGTAATTAATGTTGTCCGACATTTGATACAACAAACGACTGGTATCAAAAAATCTATCCAGACTATCC
The DNA here is from genome assembly GCA_903872785.1 of Candidatus Levyibacteriota bacterium. Taxonomy (GTDB): domain Bacteria; phylum Patescibacteriota; class Microgenomatia; order Levybacterales; family UBA12049; genus GWB1-37-8. Next base: position 360 of record CAIQLZ010000042.1, on the reverse strand, counting down.
ATAACTATAATAATTAAAGTGTGTTCTCCCTCTTTTTTTGAAGTAACCAAAACTTGACCTGCTTCGGCCGTATAACCCGTCTTTACGCCATTTATCCCCTGAATTCCCAATAATTGATTAAGATTTTTCAGTAAATATTTATTTTCTCCGGAAACATCAGTTATTTCCCAAGTTTTTGTGGCAACTATTTTTGCAAATATTTGATTATCCAAAGCCCGTGACGCTAATCTTGCTAAATCCAAAGGAGTTGTATAATCACGGCTATCTTCAAGACCTATTGAATCAGCAAAATTGGTATTAGTAAGACGAAGCAATTTAGCTTTCTGGTTCATTTTTTTGATAAAAACATCTTTTCCTCCC
>CAIQLZ010000041.1 GCA_903872785.1 Candidatus Levyibacteriota bacterium | reverse complement strand
TCCATTACTATTTCTTCGTGGGTAAATGAGAGGCCGTATTCTTTCTCATCTTTTTTAAACTGATACATGACCTCACGTGCCGAATCCCAACGGCCGGTTTCATTCCAGATGTCTTTAGGATGAAGCAGGGGCATCAGGACCTCTTGCGCCCCTGTTGCATTCATTTCTTCCCTAATAATCTGTTCTATTTTTTGCTCAACACGTCTTCCCAAATGAAGAAGCGTATATGATCCGGCCATTAATTTATCAATAAACCCCCCGCGAAGAAGTAATTTTGCATTTATTGCCACCTCATCCTTTGGCGCATTCTTAATTGTCTTTCCGAAAAGCTTTGAATACCGCATGTTGAGAAAAGTATAGCATATTTAAAAGAACTCTTGTATAATCTATTTTTATTCAAAGTCTATGTCGATAATTGAACAAAAACCTGTAACGGGGGTTATTTTACAAAGATTTACTTATCGAAAACCATCGGAATGTCAATTGAAAAAAATTTTTTATTCGTTAGGAACAAGAACAAGCTTAGCACCTAATATAACCCAGGGCGTAATTGAAGCAGAGGGATTTGATGAGGAAAACAACACCCCAATCTGGAAAGCAAGTATAACGTTATGGAATAGAAACTCAGGAATAAGGCCCGAGACTTTAACAGAAGCAGCCAGTATCTTGGCGGAATGCAGTCAGTTAACAATTTTGGAAATCTTATCTCTTTAAATAACATCCTCTAGTATTGAAAACTTTACAAATATAAGGTATAATCTGCTTTGTATTTTAAACACTATGGAAAGACAAGAATCCAGACGAAAACTTAAATGTGCAATTTTTGGAAATCCAGGCACACTTCATCCGTTCGAATTAAATTCGATAATTTCTAATGGTAATTTAAAAAATATTACCATTAAAAGAGAAAATTCCAGCTTGATCATTCCAAATGAAACTCTCAAGGAAATTACCTCCATGAGAAACGAAAGAATAAAGGCAATTCTGATGACAAGCATGCTTAAAGCTATGCAGGAAGCAACTGAATTAAGGCTGGATTATGAAACCAATATTCAACCTCCTTCTCAGGATATTTCTGCTAAACCAGAAGTTTTTTGAGAGCGTGAACAGTTGAAGCCTCTTTGAGATGAGTTTTTAAATTTATAGCTTCATTCCAAATATTATCAAAAGCTAATTCCATAATTCCTTCAATCATTTTAAGCGTTTCTTCTTTTTTGTATTTTTTATTCTCGATATTTTGTTTCCATTCTATATACGACCCCGTCACTCCTCCGGCATTAGCTAAAATATCCGGAACTATCACAACGCCTTTTTTGGTTAAATACTCATATGCCTCATAAGAAACCGGTCCGTTAGCCATCTCGATGATGATTTTTGCTTTTATTTTGGTCATATTTTTCTTATTTATCACATTTTCCAAAGCCGAAGGAACGAGAATGTCAACCGGAAGCTCCAATAATTCTTCATTGGTCAGAGGCCTACCCTTACTTAAATCGCAAACTCCCCCGACACAATAGCAACCAGAAACCATTCCTTTTTCTTTCTTGCATTTTAAAACGAGAGGAATGTCCAAAGCCTTAAATTGATGATTTTTTTCCGTTATTGCCCCCTTAGAGTCGGAAACAGCTACTACTTTAAAACCATTATCCGCTGCGAATTGGGCGAAATAAAGCCCTACATTGCCAAAACCTTGCACCGCTACCATCTGATTTTCCGACTTTAATCCCAATCTTTGCACCAACTCCTTAAGAACAACTACACCACCAAAACCAGTGGCTTCTGTTCTCCCTGCCAAACCATGATCTTTGTCCGGTTTACCGGTAAAAGTTGCATAAAGTATGTTTTCGGGTATTTGAACTTTTTTTTCTTTGCTTATTTTGACATATTCATCCACCATCCAACTCATAATTTTCGGATTAGTGTTGACATCCGGTGCAGGAACATCCCTGTCTGCTCCTATAACATCATAAATTGCTCTAGCATATCCCCTTGAAAGATCCTCAAGCTCACGCTCAGATAAAGTTTTCGGATCAACTATTACTCCACCCTTTGCTCCTCCGTAAGGCAAATCGGCAACCGCACATTTAAGACTCATCCATAAGGACAACGCCATTACCTCTTCTTTGGTAACCTGAGGATGAAATCTTATTCCCCCCTTATAAGGGCCGAGTTTGTTATTGTGCTGAGATCTAAAACCTTGAAAAACTTTTGTTTGCCCATTTTTCAATTTAACCGGAATTTTAACTTCCAGAACTCTTGCCGGTTCCAAAAATTTCTCTACCGCATTTTCATTTAGATTAAATTTCTTGGAGATTTTAAGAATAGATTTTTTGGTTTCAGAAAAAATGTCCGTCATAAATTAACAAATAAAATTATATGTTATCTACCAATTCCAATCAATAAGGAAAATAGCAACTGTTATCTTACAAAACTTCCTGCCGGAACTTTTTTGTGAGGTCTTAAAAGCACTATTTTGCCGTCAACGTCTACTGCCATAATCATTCCCTGACTTTCAACTCCCCTAATGACTTTTGACTCAAGATTAACCACAAATGGAAATTGCTTGCCAATTAGTTGCATAGGCTTGTAAAATTCAGCAATTCCTGACACGATCTGTCTTTTCTCATCACCAAAGTCAACTTTTAGCTTGAGTAACTTATCTGTTCCTTCTATTTTCTCTGTCTCTACTATAAGCCCGATTCTTATTTGCAGTTTTTTGAAATCTCCAAAAGTGGCATGCATATTATTATTTTAACAAATTTTTTTGCTTTTATAAATATCTTTTGAGAAAATCTAATGTTTTTTCGTTGACTATTTTAATTTTCTCAGGATACAACTTATGCTCGTGCCCTAATCCTTCGATTTCGATTAATTCTTTAGGCTGATTTGCCTTTTTAAAAATTTTCCTTGAGTCATCCGGACTGACTAATTCATCGGCAAGACCCAAAATCATAAGAAACGGACAATTCACTTTTGGTATAAAGTTTAGCACATTAAATTTATTAGCTTCCATAATTAAAGTTACCGGCAATTTAATCTTCTTTGTAGCTTTCGGTATTTCTCTATTAAAGAATTCTATGTACCTCCAATCTTTTAGAAACATCTTTAACCAATTTGCTGCAAAAATTGTTGGCGGGGTAGAAACTGCAATGCATGTTTTTATTTCTGAATGTTGCGCTGCAAAAACAATAGCCATCATCCCCCCCAAGCTATATCCCAAAACTCCAATTCTATTTTTATCTACAAATTCCAGCTTTTGAACGTATTCATAAACACATTTAATGTCTTCTAAGTAATTTGACATCGAATAATCTTTTTCGAATGCTCCTTCGCTTTCGCCTGACCCTGAGCAATCAAACCTCACTGCAGTAAATCCATTATTTACTAACTTTTTCGCTAATTCTGCGGGATGCAATTCCTCTTTGTACCCAAGGAATCCATTTAAAATTATTATCGCTGGGTACTTTTTATTCTTATCAGGAGAAAAAATAATTAAAGCAAGTTTCAATCCCTTAGAATTTTTAATAAAAACTTTTTCTTCCATATATATTTTTTATTTAATAAAAAGCTTGGCTATATCTTTGAAAGTAATTAAAGCCATCAATGTAAGTAAAATTATCATTCCTATTGCATGAGTAGTGGACTCTATTTTCTGATTTACCTTTTTTCCTGTAATTGCTTCTATCAAAATAAAAAACAATCTTCCCCCATCGAGAGCGGGTATCGGCAAAACATTGAAAAAAGCTAAAGAAATAGACAAAATACCTGCTAAATTTAAAAGTCCCAGTATTTTTTCTTTTAAATTCTGTATTTCCAAAATACCTTCTGTTATGGAAGCAATGCCAACAGGACCGGATATGCTTTGACTCAAAGGCTCTGTTGTTCTATTTTCCAAAGAAACTTTCACTAATTTTGCTATAACGCTTAAGTTGTAAACCATAAGATTTATAGGATAAGTTATTCCGGAGAATATTTTTTGTACTGGCGTTACATAATTAAATACTGCTGAAGACAGGGAAAAAAGTCCTATACCTAATGCCCCTTCATTTTTCGGAGGAAAAATTCGCGGTATTACTTTAGTTTTATGAATATCCTGCGTCTTTAAAGTACTCCAAGTAATTTCAATTTCGCGTCCGCGGTTTTTATTAACGATATTTATAAAATCTTTACTGCCGGTTATTTTTTTACCATTAACTGTGACCACCTTTGTCATAGGCTTTAGTCCTTGTCTCTCTGCAGGAGAATTCTTCACAACAGAGGATATTATGATTTCCTGAATATTTGTTTGATTTACTCCAAAAAATTTATAATCAGAGAGAAGAGGCAGATCTGTTTTGAATCCTGAAATTCCAAGGAATATATAGAAAATGACTGCAGCCAGAATTGCATTCATTATCACTCCTGCTACAATTACACTTGCTCTTTGCCAAGCAGACTTTGCAAAAAATGCTCTATGTTTATTTTTAATCATTAACCGTTTATTCTTAATCATTATTTTTCCTCCTCCTGCTTCATCTTCTCCATAAAGTTTTACAAATCCTCCAATCGGCAACCAGTTTATGGAATAAATTGTTCCTCCTTTTTTAAAGCCGAAGATGCGGGGCGGAAAACCAAAACCAAACTCCTCAACCTTGATTCCTAATTTTTTAGCCACAAAAAGGTGACCCGCTTCATGGACTAAAACCAAAATTGAGAGTATTAAAAGAAAAACGAGAATAGTTAATAACATATTGCTTTTGACGGCAGATGATAGAAAGCGGATAGTAGATTTTTGAAAATAGAAGCTGGAAGATAGATTAAATCACGATCTACCGTCTATTTTCAATCTTCAAAATTCCATCTTCTACCCTATCTTCGATCGTCTAACTATATTTGCATCAGCTCTGCTTCTTTTTTATTTCCCATTTCATCAACCGGAATCATAATTTCATCGGTTATTTTTTGAATATCCTGATCTATTCTGTACATCTGCTCCTCGGAAATTTCCTTGTCATTGTGTTTTTTTCTTACAATATTTCTCGTATCCTGCCTAATCTGACGGATTGCGATTCTCCCGTTTTCCAGTTTTTGCTTCATGAGTTTTATCAAATCTTTTCTTCTTTCTTCAGACAAGAATGGAATTGAAATTCTGATAACCTGACTGTCTGAAGAAGGAGTTAAGCCAATATTTGATTCCATTATTCCCTTTTGAATTTCGCCTATAATTGAAGGGTCAAATGGTTGAAGAACTAAAGTCTGAGAATCAGGTACGGAAATTGTTGCCAATTCTTTTATTTTTAATTTTGTTCCGCCAGTCGTCGGACCACCATAAACATTAACTACAATATTTTCAACCAAAGACGGCATAGCCCGGCCGGTTCTGACAGTTGATAAGTCCTCCTGAAGAATTTGCAATGCTTTCTGCATTTTTTGCCGCATTTCTGAAACTACATCATCCATAAAGCAATCTTAGACTATCAAAAAAGAATTATTTAATCAAGGATCCTACTTTCCTATACTTTAAGTGATTTTTGCCATTTTATTTCAGCAATCCTTGTCTTTATAAGTTTTTCTTCGGTAAAGCTTTTAGTACAAGAAAGCTGTTTTTTGTAAGAAAGAATTTTTGCGGTCAAATCTTGCAATCTTGCTTCTACCGTATCTTCCGGTTTGTAAATTTTTTCGCCATCCAATTTAACCAGCAGGTCCATTACCCTAGTTCTTTTTACTTTATCTGAATAACAAATTAGCCTTTCTGTTTGACCGATAACCATCTGGATCGTTCCTTTCTCCCACGCAGAAAGTGAATTTAGATTATTCTCCGATTTCGAATCTTTGAAACCTTTTAATAACTATGTTCTCTCCCAATTTTGCAATTGTTTCTTTAACCAAAATCTCAATTGTTTTAGAGCTATCCTTAATATATTCTTGTTTTAATAAAACTGCTACATTCTTTGGGTTCATAGCTGCTACCTGCATGCAAATTTCATGCGTAAGCTTTTTAAATTCATCTGTAAGAGCAACAAAATCAGTTTCACAGGAAACCTCAACTAAAGCTCCAACCCGGCCATTTTGATGAATATATGATTCAACCAGGCCCTGAGGAGTTTTTCTGTCAGATTTTTTTGCGGCTTTTTCCAAACCACTCTTTTTAAGCACAGCTAAAGCTTTTTTGTAATCATTTTTTGATCCCTCCAAAGCCTTTCTGCAATCTGCGATCGAGACGGAAGTCTCATTACGAAGTTTTTTCAGAAGATCTATATCTATCATTTATTTTTTCACCTTCTTTTTTTCTATTTTAGCTGTTTTTGCCTCTTTTTTTACAAATTTGGCTTTTTCTTTTACTTCTTTTACTTTAGCTTTTTCCAATCTTAAAGCTTCCTTTTTCTCCTGAACCTCCCTTTGCTTTACCTCTTCTTTTCGACCTTCAATCCATGCATCAATAATGTAATCTACAATCAGTTTAATCGAACCGACTGCGTCATCATTTGCAGGAATTGGATAATCTATAATAGACGGATCTGCATTGGTATCAACCAAAGCAACTGTCGGAATACTCATTACCAATGCTTCGCGGACTGCTAAATCTTCCAAATGCGAATCGATTATAAAAAGAGCGTCCGGCATTTTGGTAATTTTTGCTACTCCGCCATAAAGATTTTCTAATTTGTTCTTTTCTTTTTCCCATCCCCCTATTTCTTTTTTTGTATATCTTGCTTTAACTTCGTCATCCTGTAAATCAGTTACGAAATCTGCGTATTTTTTAAAATTTTTGGAAACCTCAGCAAAATTTGTCAAAAGCCCTCCAACCCAACGGTTGGTAATGTAAAAAATTTTTTCGCCACCCTGCTCTGAGCTTGCCAAACGGGCTCTTTTTATTTCTTCTTCTACTATTGCTTGTGCTTGTCTTTTGGTTCCAACAACTACTAGACTGCCTCCCTTGGAGGCCAAAGCTTTGATAAAGGCGGCGGCCTCTTCCAAGCCCCCTTTTGTTTTGGCAAGATCGATAATGTGGATGTTGTCACGGGATTCAAAAATGAAATCCCGGGCTTTGGGGTTAGATCTGGTAACTTGGTGGCCAAAGTGGCAACCCGCTTCTAATAATTCTTCGAGTGTAATTTCTTTCATATTAAAGTCTTTACCCGGCTTAAATCGCTCTGTAGGGCATGAACGAATAGTCCCCAAAACTAAACAGCAAGATTAGACGGGCTTCCTCCATTCAGTAATTTTTACAAGACTTAAAGCTGAATGTGTGTATTTACCCTGACTAATGTCGAAGGGTAATTTCGAAATTATAACAAAGTAAAAAAATAAAAACAAGGACAAAAAAATCCGCAAAAAATACTTGACTAAAACAGGGGAAACTTGAGGCAAAATGCCTTAACTTCTTTGGCAATTTCCAAAAGTTTTTTATTTTTTACAATTTTTATTTTGAAAGCTCTCCAAAATTCTCTGCGCTTTTCTTTATCGGACGGCAATTTTTCACCTTTTACCTGATTTATGGCTTCATTTATCCATTCTGCAATTTTTTTCATTTCTTTTTCTTTCATGCCCCGCGTCGTTATGGCTGGTGTTCCTAACCTTATTCCCGACGGATAAAAAGGAGGCATTGGGTCATTTGGAACTGCATTTTTATTTACAATAATTCCGGCAACTTCCAAAGCCAAAGCTGCCACTGCCCCATTTGCCTTTTTATCAGTCAGGTCAATCAGAATTAAATGATTGTCACTTCCCCCGCTGATTAAATTAAAGCCAGACTTAATAAGCTCACCAGCTAAAGCCTTGGAGTTTTTGACAATTTGCTGCCCATATTTTTTAAAAGCCAACGAACTTGCCTCTTTTAAAGCAACTGCAATTGCCGCTGTTTGATTGTCATGCGGCCCTCCCTGGAGACCGGGAAATACCGCTTTGTTAATTTTTTCCCCTAATTCAGGATCTTTTTTAAAGCCTTTTTCAGTTACCATAACCATTGCTCCTCTTGGACCTCTCAAAGTTTTGTGCGTTGTGGTCATGACGATGTGGACATACGAAACAGGTGACGGATGCACTCCCGCAACAACCAAACCTGCAATGTGCGAAATATCAGCTAATAAATATGCACCGCATTTATCGGCAATTTGCCCGAATCTTTTGAAATCAATAATTCTCGGATAAGCAGTCGCACCGCAAACAATTATTTTTGGTTTTTCTTTTAAGGCCAGCTTTTCAACTTGATCATAATCTATAATGCCCTGTTTATCCAATTTATAGGAGACTATCGTAAAATATTTTCCTGAAAAAGAAACAGGTGAACCGTGAGTTAAATGTCCGCCGAATGCCAGAGAAAGACCCATTATTTTATCTTTCGGTTCCAAAAGGGCAAAATAAATTGCGGAATTTGCCGGACTTCCGGAATAAGGCTGAACATTAACATAAGGAACCCCAAATAATTTTTCCGCCCGCTTAATTGCCAAAATTTCCACGCTATCGGCATATTTTTGCCCCTGATAATAACGCTTAAAAGGATAGCCTTCGGAATATTTATAATTATAAATACTACCTAAGGCTTCCAAAACAGCCTTGCTTTGAAAGTTATTTGAGGGAATCATCTCCAAAGTATCCTGAAGCCTTTTCTCTTCTTCTTTGATAAGTTTATAAATTTGAGGATCGGTTTTAATTAATGCTTTCATTGAAACTTGAGGTTATATTACCAACTGCAAACTTACAAATCAATAAGGAAAATTATCTCTTAAGCTCCAGAAATTTGTATTTATACTTTCCTTCCTTTACGGACTTTTCAAAAACAACTCTTTTAAAATCAGAGTAATCAGGAAAAAAGGTATCCGCATTAAAAGTTGAATCAATTACGGTTAAATAAAGTTTGTCCGCCAAAGATATTGCCTGCTCAAAAATCTGTCCTCCGCCAATCACAAAAACTTCTTCTCCTCCTTCCGCCTTCTTCGCAAGCTCAATTGCATTTTCAATTGAACTGCAAATAATTGCGCCTTCCGGTTTAAATTCTGCATCCCGCGTTATAACAATGTTTATGCGCTTTGGTAAAGGTTTTATCGGCAATGATTCCCAGGTCTTCCGACCCATGATAACAGAATGTCCGCTGGTAATTTGCTTAAATCTTTGGAAATCCTCGGAAATATGCCAAGGAATCTGGCCTCCTTTTCCCAACTCACGTTTTTTTCCAATCGCAGCAATTATACTTATCTTCATTTCTTTTTTTTCTTTTCAAAATAACCGCCGGCAACTGTTAACTGCGCTTTTATTGAAGGGTAAGGATCATAATCTTCCAAAACAACTTTATCGGGAGTAAAATCTGCAATCGAATTAAACCGACCCGCAATTTTTATTTTTGGAAAAGGCCTTGGCTTTCTTTTCAATTGCTCTTTTAACCGATTTCCATTTGATGGCTTTCTTAGGATAAGGACCACCAATAACGTCTTTATCAAGCGCTAGTAGAGCGATGACATCTCTTGGATCAAAATGAATATCTGCATCCAAAAACAATAGATGAGTACACTCTGAACGATGTAAGAATTCGTCCACAAGGTAGTTAC
>CAIQLZ010000040.1 GCA_903872785.1 Candidatus Levyibacteriota bacterium | reverse complement strand
TTAATATTCAAAAGAGACAAAAATTTATAATTGGTGTAATAACTTTGTCTTTAGCTTTATTCTTTTCAGAACAGTTATTTGGTAAAGGGGGAATGTATATCGCTTTCTATTTGTCTCTTCTTACGGATCTCTTTCTCTTTTGGGCCATAAGACTGGACCTCGAGGATAATTTTTCGCTTCAGGTATTTATTCTGCCGTTTTTTTATACGTTGTCTTGTGCATTATTCTATTTTTTGGTTCCGGCCAGATTCATTACTCGTGTAGGAATGGCATCATTGTATGCTTTTGGGCTTTATTCGTTATTTCTTTCGGAGAATATTTTCATTGTCTCTTCAATCAGAACGATTGCCTTGCTGTTGTCTGCGCGTACGGTTTCATTTATCGTCACACTTCTATCCTATTTTTTTATGGCTAATGTTGTTTTTGCTTTGCATCTGAATATTTTCATAACACTTTCTTTTGTCTTTGCTTTTTCTTTTCCTCTAATTTTGTATTCCGTTTGGTCTCATACTTTGGAAAGTGACTTCCGTTTGCATTTGGATTGGATATTTTTGATTACGGTTTGTATTGTCGAGACTGCGGTTGCCTTATGGTTTTGGCCAACGACGCCGACGATAATCGGACTTTTCTTAGCCGGTCTTTTCTATATTTTGGTAGGTATATCCCAGATTTGGCTGGAAAAGAGGCTTTTTAAAAGCGTCATGTGGGAATATATTTGGGTTGCAGTAATTATTTTTCTGGTTTTTTTAACCTTCAGCGCCAGGTCGTAAAAATACGACGCCTTTATAATGAACAGTTGCAAATCGTTTAAAAATCGTCTACTTACGTGCTGAAAGAAAGATAGAAAAGGATTAGGGGGATGGGGAAGGGGGGAGAGTGTATTATCTCGATAGTCTCTAAATATTAGCTTTAGATGATATAGTTTGATATGGGTATATAAATTATTATAGGATATATTGTCAGGCTAATTTGCTAATGTGGATAACTTTTCACGAGGTTTTGTGGGAATTTTCACAGGCCTGGCTTGAGATTAGGTAAGCTCACTACATTAAACCTTTTTCATCATAGTTCATTCTAATGAATAATAAATAAGCTGTATATTCCCGAAGAGTGAAGGCCGCTCTCTTCACTCTTCTTATTATCTTTGCGTGTTTAATAAATGCAGTTGGCTAGCCTCAAAGTTAATCGTTTAGATTGATAAATTAAACTAAACTCGAAAAAAACACGAACATGCTAAATTGATGATTTTTGAGGCTAAAATCGTGAGTTTAGATTGATAATAAGCTCTAAATTACGACGTATCCCGGTGTGGGGTGGAGAGGAGATCTGGTGACGTAAATATCTTTATTGTTATGAACGAAACTACGTTGTCAGGGTAATTACCAATGCTGTTTTCGGGAGAGAGGTATGGCTCGTTCTCCTTCGGATTTGCCCATAAATATTTGCCGTTTCCGCCGGACCAAAATAGACGTTATAAGCACTGAGGGAAGAGAAAGTGATTATGTCGTACAATATAACTTTTGCGACACCACTCAGGCGTAAATCCATGGAGAAGTGGTTAAATTTCCCTTAATATTTGGACGCAATTATTAAAAATTTGAATAGTACTCCTTCTCTGAAGAGCAAATTCTCCGTCTTTTTCCCGCCCGTAAAATTTGATACACTTCCCTACTACAGGACTAATATTTAAAATATTTTGAGGCTAAATGAAGCTAATTATATTTTTTTCTGTTCCCTTTTGAGTCTTTATGGTTGGAGAATATATTATTTATTGGTCTATACTGGTTCTTTTTGCTATAATCTGCTCTTATGATTGAAGTACGTCCCCTTAGTACTATAGCCATGATTAAAGACGAGATTGAGGTGTCCCGAAGCACAGAGCGGGATTTGTATGAATATATGGATGTATTTAGCTATACCGAAAGTTCTTTAAAAGGAAAAACAATTCTGAATGTTGGTTCGGGAAGAGATCAGTCTTTTTCCCGGACAGCAGCCAAATATGGCGCAAGAGTAATAAATCTCGACGGCAGATGCTTCAATAATGGCTATAAAGCTAAGGGAGATATGGTAATTGCTTTTGTTCAATATTTACCTTTCAAAGAAAATAGCTTCGATGAGACAATCGGGCTGTTTATTATTGATTGGGTTAAAACAGAAAGAAAACAAGCTCTTCTGGAGATGATCCGCGTAACTAAGCCAAATGGAAAAATAAAAATACATCCTGTTTTTGAAGAATTAGGAGATCCAAAAGCATTGAAAGCATTAAAAAGAAAATCAATTATTGAATTTTTAACTACTAAAAAAAGAGATATTGATCCTCATGTGACTTTGACTATTAATAAGAATCCTACATATTCAAAAGACGATTGGACTGATGTAGTAGAGACAATATCATTGTTGCCGCAGGACCTGGCGGAGGTTTATCAAATGCTTTAATACATCCTAAGTTAAATGGCAGATTGATAATTTTTTAATCGCGTCACCTAGAGCGCCTGATTAGTTTAAGCTAATACTTTTTGT
>CAIQLZ010000039.1 GCA_903872785.1 Candidatus Levyibacteriota bacterium | reverse complement strand
TTCGACTCCCGTATCCCGCTCAGAACTAGTAAGAAGGTTTAAGGCTTTTTATAATAATCAAAATTACCGTGATGAGCGGAATTGCGATTAAAGCTCCGATAATCCCTAGGAATTTGGTGGCAATTAAAATCCCTAGAATAATTACGATCGGATTTAGTCCGACAGCCTTTTGCATTATTCTCGGAAAAGCGATATTGTTTTTAATGACCTGAAGTAAAAGATAAAAAACTATAACCGATACGGCAAGCCCGGGAGAAATGGTCAAAGCTACAATAACAGCTAATGCAGCCGAAATTATAACTCCGATTATTGGAATAATTTCCATAAGTCCCGTAATAAGGCCTAAAGGAAGGGCGAAAGGCAGACCAAGAATTGCAAGGCCTCCCCAGGTAATCACTCCTATTGCAAAAGAAAACACTAACTGTGCGCGCAGCCATAATCCGATTTTGCTGTCAATCTGAGTAATTGTTGTAAGGGCGTTTTCCTGGTATTTTTTAGGGAATAGCGTTATGAGTTGCTTGGTTAATGTTTCTTTTTCCAGCATCAGATAAAAACTTATAATAAGTACCGTGAATACGGAAAAGATTCCGCTGAAAATCGATCCCGTAATGTTCAATGCGTTTGTGCCGATGAGATTAATGTCTGTTTTAAAAAAATTATTAACACTGGATTGGTCGATACGCAAATTGGGGATTTTTGCCACCTGATCAATGTATTTCGGAAAGCTATTAAAGAGAAGCTGTATCTGAGATATGGTAAAAGGAACCAACGGAAAAATCAATAATACCAATACAGTTATAATTATTAGATAAAGAATTAATACGGACAATACTTTCGGAATATGCTTTCTGGTCAGAAAGTCTGAGAAGGGAAATAGAGCTGCCATTATTATGTAAGAGATAAAAATAATAATCAGCAGTTCTTTTAATTCAACTGCCAGCCAAAGGACCGCTAGCACGATAAGTGTTGTGAGAAAATGGTTATTGCCTAAATATTTTAAAACAGGATTAGTCATGTTCTTAATAATTGTATCATAAACACATCGTAGCTAAAAAGTGTCAAATTTATTTACAATATATGTCCAAATAATGTAAAATACAGATTGCGCGCCCGTAGCTCAACGGATAGAGCAGGTCGGTTCTAACGACAAGGTTGGGGGTTCGATTCCCTCCGGGCGCACCTCGCAAAACTGTGTTTTGTTCGGTGAAGGCACCTATGTTTTGCTCGGCGTAAGTATTTATGGTGGGCGTAGCTCAATGGTTAGAGCGTCAGCTTGTGGAGCTGAAAGTTGCGGGTTCAATTCCCGTCGCCTACCCTATTTTTGGATATAGAACAGTTAATGAGCAACAACTTCTACTTCAAGAATTTGAGAGTGGTCAGCATCTGATTGAAAAGACTAAGGTAGGTATTTTTAGCATTAAAAATAATTGTATTTGATCCGAAAGGAACAATGACATTAGTAGCCTGAAAACCATTTGAGTCTTTGCTTTTTTTTTGCGTAGCTCCGATTGAAGCCACTGTAATAGTAGTTCCAGTCTGCGGATCAAGAGCCAAAGCCTCCGAATAAGTTCTTGTGCCATAGGAAAGGGTTATCGACAGCGTTCCTGCTGTTGTGGACACAGGATTAAATACAACGTATTCCAGGATTTTCTGATCAGTTTGGGTAACTGTCTGCGTGGTCCACCCGACAGGATATCTTATAGAGTAGGAATAGGCAGCACTTGTAAAGGTGTTCCAAGTTGACGTCAGGTTAAAAAGGTTAATTGTTGGTGTGGGAGTTGATGGCAGTGGAGTGGCGGAAATTGCTTTTTGAGACAAAAGCGCCGGAGTAGAAGTTGAAACAATATTCTCTGAAGTAGTTTCTCTTGGTGAGGCAGATTTACTATTTGTCATTAATATATATCCTGTTATACCAAAAGATGCAAAAGAAAAAAGCGTAATAATTATAATTGTCGATTTGTTTTTTGAAAAAAAACCCGGTTGGGTATTATTAAATTTCTGTTGTTTATCCTGCGGATTAATTTGATTGTCCATTACTAAAAATCATCACACAGGAACCTGGAGATGTCAATATCAGTGCAAGAATTATTTGAAGAATTTTCTGCCTTTAATCCGTTCGGGCAGAAAAGATTCATTGTTGACAGGCCCGACGTATTTATCACTCCAAGTGTAATTTTTTGCATATCCAAGGTTTTTCATTAGTTTTGTCGGGGCGTTTCTCAGATGAAGCGGAATAGATTCATTGGGAAATTCGTAAACTGCATTTTTTGCTAATTCCAGTGCGTTTGCGACTGCCCGTGATTTTTTTGCAGTCGACAAATATAAAGTAGAATAGGCCAGGATAAGTTGTGCTTCGGGCATTCCGATTTTGTGAATTGCCTCAAAGGCAGCATTTGCCTGAATGAGAGCTCCTCTGTCTGCAAGTCCGATATCCTCGGACGCAAAAATAATCATTCTTCTGGCAATAAATTTAGGGTCTTCCCCATTTTCCAGCATTCTTGCCAAATAATATAATGCAGCATCAGGATCACTTCCTCGCATTGATTTTATATAGGCACTGATTATATTGTAATGTTCATCAGCTTTTTTGTCATATAGGCCTGCAGATCTGGTTTGAAAAACTTCTTTGATAATTTCCTCAGTTATTTCTTTGCCCTGAAAACCTGTAGCGGCAATTTCCAAAGCATTCAGCATGATTCTTGCATCTTGGCCGCTTAGTCTTATCAATAATTCTTTACCCTTTTTTTTAACTGTTTTTTTATATTTCCCAAGGCCTTTTTCTTTGTTTTTTAGGGCAATATTTAGAATTTTTTCCAAATTTTCTTCGTCTAAACCCTTCAAAACAAAAATCCGGCAACGGGACAATAAAGGACTGATTACTTCAAAAGAAGGATTTTCCGTAGTTGCGCCAATTAACGTTATTAAACCGTTTTCAACATGGGGAAGGAGACTGTCTTGTTGGGCTTTATTCCAGCGATGGATTTCATCAATAAACAAAATTGTTTTACGTTTATTTGTTTTTGCAAAAGCAATAATTTTTTTCAGATCTTCTTTTCCCGTCTGCACAGCAGAAAAAGCATAAAATTCAGAATTACTGTTTTTGGCAATCAGGTGGGCTAAAGTTGTCTTGCCTGAACCCGGAGGTCCCCACAGAATCATCGAAAAAAGAGTTTTTCCTTCAATCATTTTTCGCAGAATTTTTTCTGGTCCGACCAAATGTTCCTGTCCAAAAAATTCTTTTAAGTTTTGAGGCCTTAGTCTGTATGCTAAGTTCATGCAGGGTTATTATACTCTTGCAGATCTGACGCGATCAAGTTTGGTAAGAAGTTTCTTGCGGAGTCTTAAATTTTTTGGAGTAACTTCCAAAAACTCATCTTCTTCCAGAAAATCCAAATATTGCTCCAGACTCATTTTCAGAGGCGGAGTTAAGGCAATTGCAATGTCCGCAGTTGAAGATCGCATATTAGTTAAGTGTTTTCCTTTTGTCACATTTATCTCAATGTCGTCTCCTCTTGAATTAAGTCCGATAATCATTCCTTCATAAACAGCAGTTCCGGAGTCAATAAAAGTTATTCCCCGTCCCTGTGCGTTTTGAAGACCAAAAGTTAAAGCAATTCCCGGTTCGGAGGCTATCAACACGCCGTTTCTGATTTTGGGAAGAGAGGGAGTTAAGAGGTCGTATTTATCAAACAGAGTATTAATGACAGCAGTTCCTTTGGTGGAGGTGAGTAAAAGATTTCTTAATCCCAATAGATTTTTGGATGGAATTTTATATTCAAATCTGGTATCTCCTTTTCCGTTGGCGTGCATATTAACCATCACGGCTTTTCTTTTGCCTAATTCTCCTGAGATGACACCTTGAAATTTATCGGGAACATCAATTATTAAATCTTCAACCGGCTCCATTTCCACACCATTGACAATTTTTATGATGACTTCGGGTTTTTCGACCTGAAATTCGTATCCCTCTCTTCTTAATGTTTCAATCAAAACCGACAGATGCAATTCTCCGCGGCCGGAAACAATAAACTTGTCTTTTGCAACATTAAGTTTCAGGCTAATGTTTGTTTCCAATTCTTTTACGAGTCTTTCATAAACCTGTCTTGAATTGGAAAATTTTCCTTCTTTTCCGGCGAACGGACTGGTATTTGCAAACAAGGCGATTTTAATTGTCGGTTCTTCAATAGAAATTCTCGGAAGAGGAACAGGATTACTGGGATCCGCAATGGTGTCTCCGATTGCAACTTTATCAATTCCCGTCAGGTCAACAATCTCTCCGGCCATTACTTTTTCAACTTCATCCTTTTTAAGCCCGCGGTTTATAAAAATATTTTCTATTTTGGCCGGAATTATTTCGTTTTTGGAATTAATTAAAACAACGGCTTGTTTTTTTTCCAAACTTCCGCTTCTTATTCTTCCGATAACGTGTTTTCCTTTGTGTGTGTCGTAATCCAAAGCGGTTACCAGCATTTTAAAAGGTCCCGTGTCGATTTTAGGCGCAGGAATATAGTCAACGATTGTTTTCATAATTACATCCAAAGTTGGGCTATTTTCTACCTCCTCAGGTTTTACGGCAGCTTTTCCTTCTTTCCCGATTGCATAAAGAACAGGAAAATTTAATTGATCGGAGTCGGTAGCCAATTCCAAAAAAAGATCATTTGTTCTTTCAAAAGACTCCCGGATGTCCGCTAAGCGCTTATCTATTTTATTGATAATTACAATTACTTTTAATCCCATTTCGAGGGCTTTTTTCAGGACAAATTTCGTTTGGGGCATTGGCCCCTCCAAAGCATCGATAATTAAAAGCGCACCATCCGCCATATTCAAAGTTCTTTCCACTTCTCCTGAGAAGTCGGCATGCCCCGGAGTATCAATAATATTAATTTT
>CAIQLZ010000038.1 GCA_903872785.1 Candidatus Levyibacteriota bacterium | reverse complement strand
TGATATGCATAACTTCCTCTATCGAATACTACTTTTTTAATTTTCTTAGCAATTGCTTTTTTTGCCAACAATATTCCAACAGCCTTGGCTCTGGCAATTTTTCCCACAACAGTTTCTTTTAAATGTTTTTCAGAAACACCTATAATTGTCTTTCTTATATCATCGTTTATCAATTGAACGTATATAAAACGATTTGATTTATAGACAGACAGTCTTGGTCTAATTTCTGTCCCCTTAATTTTAGATCTTGTCCTAATTTGTCTTTTTATTTTTCTCTTAATTTTATTCATATAAATTATTTTACTCCTAATGCTTTTGCTGCTTTTCCAGCTTTTCTTCTTATTTTTTCATTTTGATATTTTATTCCTTTTCCTTTATATGGTTCCGGTGGCCTTATAGCCCTAATTTTGGCCGCAATATTTCCGACTAAGTCTTTGTCTGTTCCGGAAATTGTTATAACATTTTCGTTAACAGCAAAATTCAATCCTGGTACTGCCGCAATTTTCACAGGATGAGAAAAACCAACAGAAATAATTAAATCTGAATCTGCAACCTGAGCTTTATACCCAACGCCAGATAATTCAAGTTTCTTTTCAAATCCAGTTGAAACGCCTGTTATCATGTTAAAAATCATTGCCCTCGTCAAGCCTAAAGATGGTTTTAGATTTTCGTTTTTTTTGTCTTTCAAAGAAACCTGCAGCCATCCATCTACAGTCCTTACATCAACACCATGGGGAATTCTAAATGAAAGATTTCCCTTGGAACCATTTGCTTTAATAGTATCATTTTCGAAAATGATATTAACTCCTTCTAAAATTTTAACTGGTTTTTTTGCAAGTTTAGACATAAAATTACCAAATCCTAAAAAGGATTTCTCCTCCCATATTTCTTTTTATCGCCTCACGACCCGTCATTATTCCTTTATTCGTAGATAATATTATCGTATGTCTACCTTTTCTTTGAATTTCAGGAATTTCGCAAGCTCTGGCATATTTACGTAGAGATGGCTTAGAAACCACCAACACATCTGTGAAATTAGGAATTCTTTTTTCATACTTAATTTTTGCAATTAGAACTTTTCTGTCATCTTTTATTACAGCTTCAAAACTTTCCAAAAATCCTTCAGTTACCAAGACTTTGCAAATTGCTTTGTTGATTTTGAAATTATCAAAAACAACCTCTTTTCTACTTGATCTTGTTGCGTTTTTGATTCTTATGATTAAATCTGAAACTCTGTAATTCATAAATTTGATAAACCTACTACCAACTTGATTTAACTACTCCCGGCAATTGTCCTTTTAAAGCAAGCTCTCTAAAACATAATCTGCATAAACCGAAACGCCCCATGTAACCTCTTGATCTACCACAGATATTACATGTGTTTTTATGTCTCACTTTATATTTCGGCTTACTTCTTGCTTTAATTATATTAGATTTTTTAGCCATATATTCTATTTAACAAAAGGCATTCCCAATGCCTTTAACAATGCAAATCCATTTTTGTCATTGCCTGCAGTTGTAACGATAGTTACCTCAAATCCCTGAATTTTATCAATTTTCCCTGGATTTATTTCAGGAAAAACTGTGCTCTCAGTAAAACCCAATGTGTAGTTACCATTTCCATCAAAACTTATTTTTTTTACACCATGAAAATCTCTAAATCTAGGCATAACAATACTGATCAATCTTTCAAAAAAATCATACATTTTGTGACCTCTCAAAGTTACGACTAAACCAATCTTATCTCCTTCTCTTAGCTTGAATGACGATATTGATTTTTTAGCACTGGCCCACTTAGGTTTTTGTCCTGTAACTTGAGCCATAATTAAAGATGCTTTTTCCAAATTATTCTTATTTTCTATAGCATCTTTCACTCCCATATTAACTACTATTTTTGAAAGGGAAGGTACGGCCATAATATTTTTAAGGCCCAATTCTTTTCTTAATGTTTCTGCAATTTCTTTTTTGAATTTAGTTTGTAAATTATTCATCTCTATAGTTTCTTTTCACATTTTCTGCAAATTCTGATTTTATCATTTTTTTCTATTTTAAATCCAATGCGTGTCTGCAATTTGCAATGCGGACAGACCAGAGCAACATTTGACACTGCTAAAGGCTTCGTAATCGTAACTATTTCAGAGCTTTGACCTTGAGCTCTTGCTTTAAGATGCCTTTTGTATTGATTAATTCCTGTTACCAAAACCTTTTCGGATTTAGGTAAAATTTTTTCTATTTTGCCTGTTTTGCCTTTATCTTTTCCCAAAACTATCTTAACTAAATCACCTTTTTTAAATTTCATAAATTCGATTTCCTTACTATGACCTTTAATTTGTCGGACTGGTCATATTAAATAACTTCAATTGCCATACTTGCAATTTTTGAAAAACCTTTGTCTTTTATTTCTCGGGCGATCGGACCAAAAATTCTTGTTCCTATCGGATTCTTATCCTTTGCATTATCTATTACCACTCCCGCATTATCAGAAAATCTAATAAAAGACCCATCTTGCCTTCTTTTTTCTTTTCTAGTTCTGACGAGAACAACTTTTACAATCTGACTGTCTTTAATCGTTCCAATAGAACTTGCTCCTTTAACTACACAGTTTAATACGTCTCCAATATGTCCATATCTCCTTTTAGATCCTCCAAAAACATGGATGACCTCAAGCGATTTTGCGCCACTATTATCTGCAACCTTCAATATCGTTCTATGTTGAACCATTTTAAATTACCTCCAATATTCTAAAATGTTTGGTTTTTGAAATCGGTTTTACCTCTATTATTTTTACGTTATCTCCGACAGCAGGAGCAAAAGTCGCGACGTCAACTTTAATTCTATTGTCTCTTTTAATAAGTTTTTTATACAGAGGATGAGGATATTTCCTCGTAATTTTAACTATTGCCGTTCTCTGCATTTTGACCGAAACAATAACTCCATTAAATATTTTTTTCATATTATTCTTTTTTCTTAACCTGAATCTCCACTAATTCTTTTAATCTTTTAACTGTTAACATCTGCGCTACTTCTCTTCTTTTGACAGAAAGAAGACTTGTGTTTTTCAGCTTATTCTGTGTTTTATCTAATTTTAGTCCGACAAGCGCATTCTTTGCTTCTGCAATTAAATTTTCTAATTCTTTTATACTTTTTTGATGTAGTTCTTTTTTATCTTTTGATTTCATATTACGATTAAACTCAATATGACCCTGATTTTGTCGAACGGGTCATAATTTAAATATTGTATTCAGACTTTACAACAATTCTTGTTTTTACATTTAATTTATACGATGCGAGTCTCAACGCAGCAAAAGCAATATCCTTTGTAACTCCACTCATTTCAAAAAGCATTCTTCCCGGCTTAACGGGTGCAACGAATTCAAACACATCTCCCTTGCCTCCGCCCATACGCGTTTCAGCGGGCTTTTTGGTAATTGGTTTATGGGGAAAAATTCTTATCCAAAGTCTTCCTCCCCTTTGAGTATAATGAGTTATTGCTCGTCTTGCTGCTTCTATTTGTCTACTTGTAATTAATCCCCTATCTTCTGTTAAAAGGCCGAATTCACCAAAAGAAACTTTAACTCCTTTATGAGCTTTTCCTCTTACCCGGCCTTTTTGTTGCTTTCTGTATTTTGCTCTTTTTGGAACTAACATATTATTTTCCTTCTCCTTTATTTATCCAAACTTTTACGCCAATGTATCCTTTTTTAGTTAGCGCTGGGACACTTGCAAAACTTATTCTCTCTCTGATGGTTGACAACGGAACTGTTCCCTTTTGCATTTTTTCTTTTCTACCTATTTCAGCTCCGCCGACACGTCCTGAGATAATAATTCTAATACCATTAGCACCTGCCCCCATGACCCTCTCTATAGTCTGAGCTAAAACTCTTCTGTGAGGAAGACGTTTTATCAGTTGATCCGAGATATTTTTGGCAACCAAAAATGCGTCTAAGCTTGGTTCTTTAATCGGTTCTATTCTAATATCTACTTTAGGGGCTGATTTAGAATTCTTTTTAATTTTTAGAAATTTATATAAATAATCTTTTATTTCTTCCAAACCTGACCCTCCTCGGCCAATTACCATACCAGGCTTTGAAACATTAACTGTCAATTTCAAACTATTGATAGATCTTTCTATTTCAATTTCGGACACTCCTGCACCTGCCAATTTAGCCATAAGAGCACGCCTTAAATTATAATCTTCCAAAAGTACTTCCTTATATTTTTTATCATCAAACCAACGGCTGCTCCAATTGTAAATTGTTCCTAGTCTTAAAATTTGTGGATTAACTTTTTGTCCCATATTATTCTTTTGCCTCCAATACTATTTTTATATGACTACTTCTTTTTTTGTAAGGATGCACTCTTCCTCTTGTCGATGGATGAAATCTTTTAATCGCGGGTCCATCCCATACTTCTATCTTTTTAATTGTAAGAGAATCCCTATTTTTTTTCGCATTATTGACTGCATTTGCAATTGCATTTTTAAATAAAGCTTTTAGTACGCTTGATCCTCTTTTTTGTGTCATATCAAGCACGCTGAGAGCTTTTTCCAAAGAAAGATTTCGTATGCTATCAGCAACTAATCTTACTTTGCGAGGCGATATTCTAATTGCGCGATTTATTGCTATAATTTCCATAATTATTCTCCTGTGTCATCCTGAATTTATTTAAGAATCTCATAGGATTCCGAAATAAGTTCAAAATGACATTATTCTTTATGTCTTAGATATTTCTCTTGCCACAACTCTTCCATGACTTCTAAATGTTCTGGTCGGTGCGAATTCCCCAAGTCTATGTCCGACCATTCCCTCAAGCACAAGTACTGTTATGAAATTTTTTCCATTATGAATTGCTAGCGTATGACCAATAAACTCAGGCGAAATCTGGCTTGATCTTGCCCACGTTTTGATAGCAGACTTATCTCCCATCTGTTTTTGCTTCATTATTTTTTTCAAAAGTTTTGGGTCAATGAATGGACCCTTTTTTATACTTCTTCCCATTATTTTTTTCTCCTTTGCAATATGTACTTATCCGAATATTTTTTCTTTTTCCTGGTCTTTCCGACAGCAACACGTCCTGAATACGTCATAGGTCTTTTTCTTCCGATTCCGCTTCGACCTTCTCCCCCTCCATGAGCATGTGACCTTGGATTCTGAGCAACTCCTCTAACAGTAGGCCTAATTCCCATGTGTCTAGTTCGGCCTGCTTTACCAATAACTTCGTTCTTCCAATCAATATTTCCCAACGTTCCGACTGTCCCAAAACAATCACCGTCAACTCTTCTGATTTCTCCTGACGGAAGTTTTAAATCAATATTCTGCCCTTCTTTAGCCTGAACAATAATTCCTGCTCCTGCGCTTCTACCCATTTGTCCGCCACGACCTGGTGAAAGTTCCACGTTATGAATAATAGTTCCAAGAGGAAGCGCTTTTAACGGAAGCGCATTCCCCAATTTAATTTCAGCTTCAGGACCCGATTTTACTACATCTCCCACTTTTAAGCCAAGTGGGCTTAGAATATACATCTTATCCCCGTCAGCATAATGAATAAGAGCAATTTCTGTAGTTCTGTTCGGATCATACTCAATGGAATTTACTTTTCCTTCGATTCCGAATTTGTTACGCTTAAAATCAATAAAACGCATAAAGCGTTTGTGTTCTCCGCCCTGATGCCTAACGGTAACTTGTCCTGATACATCTCGTCCTGAATTTTTCTTTCTGATAAATTTAAGTTTGCTCATATTATTTTTTCTCTTCCTGCCCTCCCACATCAAAAAGTGGAATTTTTTGATCTTTTGCTAATTGAACAGTTGCTTTTTTCCATGCAGTTTTTATAAATTCCTCCCTTCTTGCTCCGCGTCTACCGGTTTTTCCCTTGACAAGACTTACAAATGTCTTCAATACTTTCACCTTAAATTTTTCTTCAATTGCCTGCTTAATAACAATTTTATTTGCTGCTAAAGCGACCTTAAAAGTACATCTTCCTCTACCCGCATCTCTCATTGATTTTTCGGTTATAATTGGCGTGATGATAACATCTTTTATATTCATAATTATTTCGAGTGTTTAATAGCTCCAACATCTTTTTTCAAGAAAGTATTCAAGTCCGGTTTGTGAGTTTTCGAAAGGTGATGGATAAAAGTATCTTCAAGACTATTTATAGAATCTTTCATCATAAGAATCAATGTATTATCCAAAACTTTGTATGCATTAAGAGAATTTGCGCTTAAGATTTCTAATCCCTGAATATTACGACTAGCCCTATAAACATTTTCTGATCCTACACCATTCCTTGATAGCACCAACAAAACTTTTTCATCCTCTTTTATGCCTAAATTCTTCAAAACTTCTGCCATTAATTTTGTTTTAGGCAAAATTTCTTCCAGTCCTTTTATGATTTTTATTTCACTATCTTTGAATTTTGAAGAAAGTGCGGAGAAAAGAGCAAGAATTTTCATTTTTTTAGAAATATTAAGAGACAAATCTCGGGGTTTTGGGCCGAAGGTAAGTCCTCCGCCGACAAAAATAGGAGCCCTTCTCGAACCATGCCTTGCTCTTCCTGTTCCCTTCTGTTGCCATACTTTTTTAGTTGTCTTATCAACTTCTCCTCTGCTTTTTGTCTTAGTAGTTCCCTGTCTTTGATTTGCCAAATAAACACGCACAGCTTGAGAAATAAGTAAATCATTTATTTTAGCACCAAATATCTGTTGCGGAAGATCTATGTGACTGACTATTTTTCCTTTTATGTCAAAAACGGGAGTACTTAGACCTGACCCTTTCGAGGATTTTGAAACAGCAATTTTAGCCTCAATTTTGGTCTTTTTTGCCAGGGATTTCTTTGCTGTCATTATAACTGTTTTAGCAGTATTGGTAGTTTTTTTAAGAACAACTTTTTTTACTGACTTTTTAGTTTTGATTTTTGCTTTTGACTTTTGAATTTTGACTTTTGAATTTTTAACAGTCATTATTTATTTTCCTCCTTAATTTTTTCTGCTTTTACTTCTTCTGCCGACTTTTCGAATCTCTCTTTTTCTTCAATTTTAGTTTCTTCTATTTTAACTTCTTCAACTTTTTCTTCAACTTTTTCTTCTTTTAGCTCTGTTTTTTTCTCCCCGTCTGCATCGCTATGCGAAGCATTGCGGGACGGTTCAGTTGTTTCGGAGTGCAAAGGGATAAACTTTTTATCCTCTCCGACTTTCTTAAGCATTAACAGAGTATTTCTTCCACCAGGAACCAAACCTTTAACTAAAACGTAATTATCGTCAACAGACATAATTCTTATATTTTTAATTGTAACTTGATCATGACCCATCCGTCCTGCCATTCTTTTTCCTTTATATACCCTTCCGGGAGTTGTACTTGCTCCACTAGAACCCGGGGCTCTTTCCCTATCCGATTGTCCGTGAGTTCGAGGTCCCCCCTTAAAGCCATATCTTTTAACTCCGCCGGCATATCCCTTTCCCTTAGATACTCCGGTAACATTTATAACATCACCTGGTTTGAAAATTTCACTTGCCCTAATTACATCTCCGACAGCAGGCACTATGTCTGCATCCGCCATTCTCACTTCTCTTAAGAGATTGTAAATTGATTTGTTGCTTTCAGGTTTCCTTGCTTTTATTCTCTTATTAAAGCCCAACTGAACCGCAGAATATCGATCTTTGACTTTTGTTTTAATCACAACAACAACATTCCCATTAACATTTAATTTCGTGACAGGAATGCGTGTTCCGTTTTCCAGAAATTTTTGTCCTTGTTCTATTTTTTTTGCAATTAATGAATTCATATCCTCAAGAAACCAAAAAAGCGACTACATATAGTCGCTTGATCTTAAGCCGAAGCTCAAAGCAATCTCTATGTAGTCAAAAGTACCTCCAATCGGCTAATCATTTTGATAATGCAATTATATACAAAGGAAGTGGAGAATGCAATAGATTTCTCCATATCATCCTGAATTTATTTCAGGATTCAAATTTTGAAGTTAGAGCTTTGCGATGCTATAATGCAAGCCTATATGAAAGAAGTATCTATTCGTTTTTTGCCATTAACTCCTGAGCAGGAAGTGCTCAATCGTGAAATGACACGCAGACAAGAATTGCGGAGCAATTATCTTGTTCCAATATATTTTATGCATACAAAAAACGTTCCCTCTGCGGAAGCTCAGGCTGCGTTAGCAGGTGTGACCGATGCCCTACTTGCTTCGGGACAGAATAGAAAGATTGTAAATTTTGGCTCCCAAGCTTTTGGTCAAGGACCATACTTAAATCCTGAATGGTACGTTGAGGAAACGCTAAAAAAACAGAAATTACAAAAAGTTGCCGGTTACGGACAGCAACTGATAGCTAATAATGTAATGCAGCATTTTTATCAAGAACCATGGCAAAAACAACCCCATTGGGAAGTTTTTGTACTTAATCGTGACTTAACTGCTTGGGGACGTGACGGATTGCTAAATTATATTTTTGGTTTGACAAATTCAGAATTCGCTGCATCTATTCAATCTATAACAAGAATTATGTCTGAAATTCCTACAGAAGATTTACGTAAAGCCATGATAAGAAGACTATTGAGGCATGAAGTCGGACACATGTTCAAGTTACCCCATTCAAATCGCCCAAACATAGAAATAAAGTTAGGACTACACTGCACAAATATTTGTACCATGAGGCAAGGAATGTCCATTACTGAATGGGCTAAACAAACTATAGAAGAAGCTAAAAGGGGCATTCATTTTTGCGAAGATTGTCAACGTGATTTAGCTCAGGAACGCAACCGATTTAACCCATTACCTTCACAACGATAGATTAAGAGATTTAACGCTACATTCTTATTTCGATGTTTACTCCTGCGGGAAGTTCAAGATGGGTCAAGCTGTCGATTGTTTTATCAGTTGGAGAAATAATGTCAATTAATCTTTTGTGGATTTTTATTTCAAAATGATCCCTGGCATCTTTGTCTATAAAAGGAGATTTGTTAACTGCGTAAACTGATCTTTTTGTTGGAAGGGGAATTGGACCTATGACTTTTGCACCGGTTCGTATCGCTGTATCCAAAATCTGTTGACAACACGAATCGATTACTCTCGCATCATAACTTTTTAAACGTACTCTTATTCTTCCTTTAGCCATATTTTAAAGATCAAAAAACCCCGCCCTGGCGGGGTCAACAGTCAAAAATCATTGTTTAAGCAATAATTTTCGAAATTACGCCTGCTCCGACTGTTTTTCCGCCCTCGCGGATAGCAAATCTAAGCCCTTCTTCCATTGCAACCGGAACAATTAATTTAACTGTCATTTTTGTGTTATCTCCAGGCATAACCATTTCAACGCCCTTTGGAAGCGTAACTTCTGCGGTTACATCGGTTGTTCTAATGTAAAATTGAGGCCTGTAACCGGTAAAGAATGGAGTATGACGTCCGCCTTCTTCCTTAGTCAGGATATAACCTTCTGCTTCAAACTCTGTGTGAGGAGTAATTGACCCTGGTTTGGCAAGAACTTGACCTCTTTCAACATCATCTTTTTCGATTCCTCGAATCAAAAGTCCCACATTATCGCCTGCTTGCCCATCTTCCAATTGTTTATGAAACATTTCTACTCCGGTTACAACTGTTGACTTGGTTGGCCTAATTCCAACAATTTCTACCGGATCGTTAACTTTGATCTTTCCTCTTCCAATTCTTCCGGTCACAACTGTTCCGCGGCCTTTAATTGAAAAGACATCTTCAACCGGCATAAGAAATGGCTTGTCTATTTCTCTGACCGGGGTTGGAATATCTTTGTCAACTGCATCCATCAAGGCTAATATTTGTTTTTCCGCTTCTGCGTCCCCTTCCAATGCCTTTAGGGCTGAGCCACGGACAATCGTAACTTTATCTCCAGGATATTTATATTTTGTTAAAAGCTCTCTGACTTCCATTTCGACCAAATCCAAAAGTTCCGCATCTTGAACCATATCGCATTTATTTAAGAAAACTACAATTGCCGGAACACCAACTTGATAAGCTAATAAAATATGCTCTCTTGTTTGAGGCATTGGCCCATCGGGAGCTGAAACTACCAAAATTGCTCCATCCATCTGGGCTGCACCCGTAATCATGTTTTTAATGTAATCCGCATGACCCGGAGCATCAATGTGAGCATAATGTCTGGCTTTTGTCTCGTATTCAATATGGGAGATATTAATAGTAACGCCCCTTGCTTTTTCTTCCGGAGCATTATCGATGTCTTCGTATTTTTTGGCTATTGCCAGCCCTTGCTTTGAAAGAATCGTTGCAATAGCTGCAGTTAAAGTAGTCTTTCCGTGATCAACATGTCCAATAGTTCCGATATTTACATGAGGTTTTGTTCTTTCGTATTTTTTTGATTCTGCCATAAAGCCAAAAATTTAAAAATAAATCCTCCTAAAGATTACTTTAAGGATAAACTTAAATATACAATATTTTTCTTTCTCAGTCAAGAGGCAATTATGTGCTCATTATTTACTAATCAAGAAGTGAGGATAAAGACAAAACTTCTAGGCTAAAAGCTATTAACTTATTTTTTTCTGCTTTGTATTCTAGATAAGTGAACAAAGAAGAAAAAATCGAAATAATTTTCCGGGAAAGCTAAAAAAAATGAGATTACATCACCGAGCGATATTTACTTTACTTGGAACAGCGGGAATAATCTTGATCTGGAGAGGCGCTTTGGATAATTTTTGACACTACGCCTTTTTTAAGTGATCCTATCGCATCTATTGTCGCAGGATTTTCGTTAGTTGTTTTCTCCGGAATATTTTTTAAGCTAGTTCAAATCCTCTACATTTATTGTGCGTTGACGCGGCCGGTGAAAGTAGATTTAGCAAGCATTTGCTCCTGAATATTTTTTGGCACTTCTTCATAGTGAGACGGCTCCATATAATAAGACGCTCTTCCTTTGGACATACT
This sequence comes from Candidatus Levyibacteriota bacterium, assembly GCA_903872785.1. Classification (GTDB taxonomy): domain Bacteria; phylum Patescibacteriota; class Microgenomatia; order Levybacterales; family UBA12049; genus GWB1-37-8. The sequence continues at coordinate 13,387 of CAIQLZ010000038.1, read as the reverse complement.
TCTTAAAGTAGTCGCATATCCCGATAATTCAGATAAAGGCACCATTGCCAAAATAATTGTAGCTCTGCTTCTTTCTTCTGTTCCTGAAATTTGCGCTCTTTTGGAAGATAAATCCCCAATCACGTCTCCCATAAATTCATTCGGAGTCGTCACTTCAACTTTCATAATTGGCTCTAAAAGCGTTAAACCTGCTTTTTTGGTAGCAGCCTGCAGAGCCTGAGAAGCCGCAATTTTAAAAGCAATATCAGAAGAATCAACATCATGATATGATCCGTCATAAACAGCCACATCCATATCTACCATCGGGTAGCCCAACAAAATTCCATTTTCCATTGTTTCCTTAACTCCTTTTTCAATTGAACCTATAAAAGTAGCAGGAATTGCTCCTCCTTTAATTTCATTTAAAAATTCAAAGCCCTCACCGCGGGGTTTTGGTTCAACCCGCAAAAGGCAATGCCCGTATTGCCCTCTTCCGCCGGATTGTTTAATATATTTTCCTTCACCTTGAGCTACTTTAATAATGGTTTCTTTGTAGGCAACTTGCGGAGCCCCGACATTTGCTTCAACTCCGAAATCAGATTTCATTGTGTGTACTTTAACTTCAAGCTGGAGTTCACCGACGCCTGAAATAATTGTTTGTCCTGTTTCATGATTTGTTTTCACTTGAAATGTCGGATCTTCATCCATCAGACGCTTTAGCGCATAGCCCAATTTTTCCTGATCCGATTTCGTCTTGGGTTCTATTGCCAAAGAAATAACCGGCTCCGGAAAAGAAATCTTTTCCAAAATAATCGGTTTATCTACGCTACATAACGTATCTCCCGTGGTGGTCTCCTTTAGTCCTACTATCGCAACAATTTCTCCTGCATATGCTTCTTTAATTTCTTCTCTTTGATTTGAATGCATCAATAATAATCGGCCAACTCTTTCCTGATTGTTTTTCGTAGTATTTAAAATAAAAGTTCCTGCAACAACTTTACCTGAATAAACTCTAAAATAAGTCAGTTTTCCAACATGGGGATCGTTTTGAATCTTAAAGGCAAGACCTGACATTGCTTCTTCAGGAACCAATTTTCTTATTTCTTCTGTGCCTGTTTTTGGATTCAATCCTTTAACTTGTCCCAAATCAACCGGAGACGGAAGATAATCAACAACTGCGTCCAAAAGTGGCTGAACTCCTTTATTCCTTAGGGATGATCCGGCATAAATCGGCACTAATTTATAGGCAATGACTGCGCGCCTTAGGGCCTTTCTCAATTCTTCGACTGAAATTTCTTCTCCTGCCAAATATTTTTCTACCAAAATATCATCTGTTTCCGCAATTTTTTCAACCAGTTTGGCTCTATACTTTTCTATTTCGTCTTTCATTCCCTCAGGAATTTCATCCGTAACGGTATATTTTGCTCCCAATTCTTCTCCTGACCAAATAATGGATTTTTTAGTTAATAAATCGTAAACTCCCCTGAAAGTTGCTTCTGCTCCAATCGGCAAAACCATAATTGCAGGGTTTGCTCCAAGTCTGTCCTCGATACTTTTGACGGTTGCCAAAAAATCAGCTCCGAGCTTGTCCATTTTGTTAATAAAACAAATTCTCGGAACTTTATATTTATCAGCTTGTCTCCAAACTGTTTCGGATTGAGACTGGACTCCTTCTTCCGCATCTAAAACCGTAATTCCGCCGTCCAAAACTCTGAGAGACCGTTCTACTTCTGCTGTGAAATCAACGTGTCCGGGAGTATCAATAATATTGATTCTACATGGGTCCTCTTTGCTGATTGCGTTTATTTCCGAACGTGCCCAATATGCGGTTGTTGCGGCAGAAACAATTGTAATACCGCGTTTTCTTTCTTCTTCCATCCAATCCATGACTGTTGTACCTTCATCAATATCTCCTATTTTGTAAGTTCTTCCTGTGTAATACAAGATGCGCTCAGTGGTTGTAGTTTTTCCCGCATCAATATGGGCAATAATGCCAATATTTCTGATGTGATCTAGTTCAACTAATCTTTTATCTTCAGCCATAATCTTTTAATAAAAACTTCCCGCTAAAGGGAAGCTAATTTACCCTCCTGATATTATTTTTAGTATAACATATTTCCTAATTATAATCTAGGTAAATATTCTAAATACAATTTAATTTTATTAGCCCGTCACATAAACATAGACTATGGTATAATCACCCCTGTGGGAAAAATTATTATGATCATTGCCATAATTCTCCTTGGGTTATTTACGGTTTACGTGATTAATAGTAATCCAGGAAAACCAGCAATTCAAGAAACAAAACTTGATATTTTGATCCCAACTCAAATCACAAATATTGAACAACCAAAAAACTCTTCCCCATCATCCCAAACACAAACTGTCAATACAAATTTACAAAAAACCTCTACACCTTCTTCACAAACAGAAAATATTACGGCCAGTATAAAAACCAGCAAGGGAAATATCGAATTAACTCTTTATTCAAAAGACGCACCAGATACGGTTGCTAATTTCGTCCATAAAGCTAACAATGGATTTTACAATAATTTAACTTTCCATCGGGTTGAAGATTGGGTAATTCAGGGCGGAGATCCGTTAGGTAGCGGTACAGGCGGAGGAAAAATGCCTACGGAATTAAATGATAAACCATTTGTTGTTGGATCTTTGGGCGTTGCCAGAGGCCAAGATATAAATATTTCCAATGATGCTCAATTTTTCATCACCAAAACCGATGCTTCCTGGCTTAACAATCAATACACAAATTTTGGAATCGTCACAAAAGGAATGGACGTAGTAAACAACATCAAAATCGGAGATAAAATCCTAGAAATTGTAATTGAATAACTATTTCACTCTTCATTTTGCTTCTAAGGAAGAAAATTTAGTTATCTTTCTTCCTTTAAGCTCTAAAACAAAACAATAATAGAGTTAAAATTAAAATCTACTAGAAGATCTATATTATAGGATAGTTACAGAAAGTACTATGGGTTTTACCACTTGAAGTGACCGAAGGCTCTGTTCGCCTGCGCCATACGTAAAATTGAATCTCTTTTTTTAATTGCTTCACCTTGCCCATTGAAGGCATCAATTAATTCTGCTGCTAATTTTTCTTCAAAAGTTTTATAATCTTTGTTTGATCTTTTACGTGCACTATCTACAATCCAACGCATTGCCAAAGACGCTCTCCTTTCGGGACGAACTTCCATAGGAATTTGATAATTGGCTCCTCCGACTCTTTTTGCTTTTACTTCCTGTTTCGGACCGACATTATCAAGTGCTTTCTCAAAAGTTGCAATAGGCTCCAGCTCTTTTTTGGTAATCAAATCGAATGTCCGATATAAAACATTCTGAGCAATGGTTTTTTTACCATCCTTCATCAGATAATTAATAAACTTCGCAATTTGTTTATTATCGTAAACTATGTCTCCTTCTATGTTTCTTTTTGGCGCTTGTTTGTGTCTCATATTTTTAGGTTTAGGCTGCGGGCGCTGCTGGTGCCGGCGTAGTTTCCTTTTCTCCTGTAATCACTCTCTGTGTTCCTCCTCCCATTGCATTTTTCTTGGTTCCATATTTACTTCTTGATCTTTTTCTTCCTTCAACTCCCAAAAGATCAAACTTACCTCGAACTATATGGTATTTTACGCCCGGCAAATCTTTAACCCTTCCGCCACGGACAAGAACTATTCCGTGTTCCGAAAGCGAATGACCAATTCCCATAATGTAAGCTGTTACTTCCATTTTATTTGACAGCTTGACACGGGCAACCTTTCGAAGAGCCGAATTTGGTTTTTTTGGAGTCATTGTTTTAACCAAAGTAACTACCCCTCTCTTTTGAGGTGAAATTGTTGACTTATAAACCCGATCCTTTGCATTAAAAATTCTTCTTAAAGCTCCTGATCGGCTCTTTTTTATTTTTCTTTTTCTTCCTCTCTTACTTAATTGTGATAAAGTTGGCATATTTTTGTTAAATTAACAATTTTAGATAAAATTTTAAATCTAATTTTTGAGATTTAATTTTTTATTTTTGATCTTGTTATTATACCTCACTTAAGGTTTTCCCTTCAACAGGAATAAGACGACCAATGATAACGTTTTCTTTAAGACCTATCAAATTGTCAACGCGTCCCTCCAAAGCTGCTTCAGTAAGAACTTTCGTTGTTTCCTGAAAAGAAGACGCAGACAGCCAGGAATCTGAATATAAAGCGGATTTTGTAATTCCAAGTATGGTTTGCCTGGCTGTTGTAGGCTCTCCTCCCTGGGATAAAATTTCCGAATTTATATCTTGGAATTTTGCTTTGGTAATGAATGCACCAGGAATTAAAGATGTATCCCCAACTGTCTCAACAACAACTTTGTCAGACATTTTTCTTAAAACTACTTCAAAATGCTTATCGTTAATTGTTATTCCTTGAGATTCATAAACTTTCTGAGCTTCCAAAATAACATACCTTTGTGCATCAATTAAACCCTTTATTTTAAGTACTTCTTTTGGATCTACATATCCTTGAGCCAGTTGAGTTCCAGGCAAAACTTCTTGACCATCCGCAACATTAAGAATTGCTGTTAAAGGAATGAAATATTCTTGCTCTTGAGCTGGTTTGATTTTTGTACTTTTTATTGTTAAAAGATACCCATCAGTTGTTGTTTCAATTTTTATTTTACCCATAAATTCAGCAATTGGAGATAAAGCTTTTGGAGTTCTCATTTCAAAAAGCTCTTCCACTCGAGGAAGTCCCTGGGTAACGTCAGACATAACTACTCCCCCAAAGTGTCTCACTCTCATTGTTAACTGAGTGCCTGGCTCTCCAATTGACTGAGCAGCAATTACCCCAACCGGTACACCCTGCTCTACTCTTTTTCTTGTCGAAAAATCCCAGCCATAACATTTAGCACAAATTCCATGCTCCAATTCACATGTGATAGCTGAACGAACAGTAATCTCAGAAACGTCCTCGTCAACAATTTTTTTAGCTAGTGCAACTGTTATTTCTTCTTGCTCTTTGGCAATTATTTTTTTAGTTTTAGCTGAATGTACATTTGCTGCTAAAATTCTACCTAGGATTCTTTGCAAAAATGGAACTACCCTATCTTTCTCATCCCTATTAATAAGGATTCCTTCTTTTGTACCGCAATCTTCAGCTTTTACAATAACATCGTGAGATGCGTCAACCAAACGACGAGTAAGATAACCTGCATTAGCAGTCTTTAAAGCTGAGTCTGTCAAACCTTTTCTTGAACCTCTAGCCGAGGCAACATATTCAAAAATTGACAATCCTTCTCTAAAATTAGATTTAATCGGTAATTCAACAATCTTTCCAAGGGGATCCAAAATAAGACCCTTCATCGCTGAGAGCTGTTTTAATTGTTCTTTACCGGCCCTTGCTCCTTCGGAATCAATAATAAGTTTAATAACATTTGTAGGTTTTAAATTATTCCATGTAAGATCTGCAATTGTATCTGTTGTATTAAGCCAGATATCATTTACCAAGCGCTTTCTCTCATCATTTGTTATTAAACCTTTTTGATAATCTTTTTCTATTTGAGACACTTTTTTATCTGCTTCCTGGATAAATTCTTTTCTTTCTTTAATCATTTCGTTATCAAAAACTGAAACTGAAATACCGGAAATTGTTGCCCCATAAAATCCAAGTTTTTTAATTGCGTCAATCAAATTCTCTACTTCATCCGGAGTTCTCTTGGTAATTGCTTCTGTAATAATTGTCTTTATTCCGGACGCATTGATAGATTTATTGATAAATCCAAAAGATGCAGGAAGGGTTTCGTTAAATAAAATTCTACCTAAAGTTGTTTCTTCATTTTTATTTTCAATTCTAACTATAATTGGTTCACGGAGAAGAATTGCTTTAAGGTCATATGCCAAATGTGCATCGTTAGCATCCTTAAACATCGGAAGTTCTTCACGTCTTGTAGACTCATCCATGTTTGTCAAGTAATAAACTCCGACTGCCATTTCTTTGTTTGGTAGCGTAATTACTCCTCCGTCTGCAGGTTTAAGTAAATTATGTTTTGGCATCATAAGATTTATTGCTTCTTCCTGAGCCTTTTTGGACAAAGGAATATGAACTGCCATCTGATCTCCGTCAAAATCAGCATTATAACCTGCACAAACACAGGGATGAAGAGCAATGGCAGATCCTTCAATTAAAATCGGATAAAATGCCTGAATGCCTAACTTATGTAACGTTGGAGCCCGATTTAAAAGAACTGGATGATTTTTGGTAATCTCTTCCAAAATATCAAATACTTCCGGCGGACGTTTCTCTATAAATCTTTTTGCAGATTTTATGTTTGGAGCAAAACCTCTTACAATAACTTCCCTGAGAACAAAAGGTTTGAACATTTCCAGAGCCATTTCTTTCGGAAGACCGCATTGAGATAAAGTAAGTTGAGGACCAACGACAATTACTGAACGTCCAGAATAATCAACTCTTTTACCTAAAAGGTTTTGCCTGAATCTCCCCTGCTTTCCACGCAACATGTCGGATAATGATCTCAAAGGAGAACTAGTTATCTGAGAACTTCTTTGAGCAATATCAATTAACGAATCAACTGCTTCCTGAAGCATTCTTCTTTCGTTTTTAAGAATTATCTGCGGAGCACCCAAGCTCATTAGATGTTTTAATCTATTGTTCCTATTAATAACTCTTCTATATAAATCATTTAAGTCGCTGGTTGCGAAACGTCCTCCGGAAAGCTGAACCATAGGCCTTAGGTCTGGCGGAATAACCGGAAGCACTGAAAGCAACATAAAGGTTGGCAAAATTTCAGCTTTGCGAATTGATTCAATAAGCCTTAATCTCTTAATAAGTTTTAGATATTTCTGTCCTTTTGCCTTTTCTGTTTCTTTTCTGAGAATTGCTATCAAACCATTAATATCAATTTTTTCCAATAATTCCAGCAGGCCTTCTGCACCTGTTTTAATTGTAAAGAAAACAGGAATGTCATACTCTAAAATTTTGAAGTATTCATCTTCTGAAAGTACTGCTCCAGGCTTTAATCCTCTTAAAAGTTTCAGAAGCGCCTCATGAATTTCATCTAATTTTTTACCTTCTTGATCCAATCTTTCGGCAAGAACCATAATTTTTTGTCTTTTTGTAAGTTCAATTTCCTGCTCGATAAGCTCTTTTTGTTCTTCTTTTGGCTTGGAAGATAAAGATTCTTTTTTCTTCTGCATCATTTCTTCTTCAACTTTTTTCTCTTCAAGATTTAATTCTTTTTTTAACTGCTTTTTTTTCTCTTCGATGTAGTCTGAGAAAGAATCCAAAGCCTGCTTCTTTTTATCTCCGTCAATATTAATAACTAAATAAGAAGCATAATAGATTACAGATTCAAGATTTTTTTGAGACATATCTAAAAGCAAAGAAAGCGGCGAAGATGAACCCTTAAAAAACCAAACGTGTGCAACCGGAGTAGCAAGGTTTATGTGCCCCATTCTTTCACGTCTAACCCTGGACAAGGTAACCTCAACTCCACATTTATCACAAACAATTCCTCTATATCTAATTCTTTTGTATTTTCCACAATAACATTCCCAGTCTTTGGTTGGTCCAAAAATTCTTTCATCAAAAAGTCCATCTTTTTCCGGCCTTAAAGTCCGATAATTAATAGTTTCTGGTTTGGTTACTTCACCGTAACTCCACGCCAGGACATCCTTAGGGCTAGCCAAAGAAATCTTCAAGGCTTTAAAATCCAAAATTGTAATATCTTTCATTTTCTTATCTATATCATTCATAAATTCGATTTCCTCACTATGACCACGAACTTGTCGAACGGGTCATGATTAAATGCCTTCTACTTTCTTGTCATCCGCAGGCAATTCTACGGAAGAAGCAATCTGCAATTCCAATGCATCCTTCTCAATTTTTTCTTCATTTTTTGTTTCAATAACGGCTTCATCAATTATTAAAGATCCCAATGTTTCAGGAACAATTGTTGCTCCGATAGGGGTAATATTTAATCCCAAAGAAGCCAATTCTTTTATCAATACTTTAAATGATTCAGGAACTCTTGGAGTAGGAATATCTACTCCCTTAACGATTGCTTCAAAAGCTTTAGCGCGACCAACAACATCATCGGATTTAATTGTCAACATTTCCTGAAGAGTATAGCGGGCCCTATGGGCATCCAGTGCCCAAACTTCCATTTCCCCAAGACGTTGTCCTCCCATTTGTGCTTTTCCCCCAAGAGGCTGTTGCGTAACTAAAGAATATGGCCCTGTAGAGCGTGCATGAGTTTTATCTTCAACCATGTGAATAAGTTTCATAACGTACTCTGTTCCGACAACTACAGAATTTTCATATGCCTCTCCTGTCCGGCCATCATACAGAGTTGTTTTACCATCCTCAGGAAGTCCTGCTTGTTTTAGAGATGCTACTATTCGGTCTTCTCCAATTTCTTCAAAAGCAGGAATTGCAACTTTAAAGCCCAATTTTGAACAAGCCCACCCAAGATGAGCTTCCAGTAATTGCCCCAAATTCATACGAGCTAAAACTGAAATTGGAGAAATAACAATATCAATAGGTGTGCCATCCGCGATATAAGGCATATCTCCCTGAGGCAAAATCTTGGAAATAACTCCTTTATTTCCGTGGCGCCCTGCAAGCTTATCTCCAACCACAACATGTCTGAATTGAGCAACCTCAACAATAATCTTTCTCAAAGTTCCAGGTTCTAACTCATCTCCTTTTTTTCTATCCAATATTTGAACGCTAATTACAGTTCCTCTTTCCCCATGAGGCATTCTTAAAGACGTATCCCTAACTTCCCTTGCTTGTTCTCCAAAAATTGCTCTTAAAAGTCTTTCTTCAGCTGTTAACTCTGTTTCTCCTTTCGGAGCAATTTTGCCAACCAATATATCTCCGGGAACAACATCCGATCCCACTACAACGATTCCATCTTCATCTAGATTCGCCAGATCTTCTTCGGAAACATTTGGAATATCTCTTGTGGTTTCTTCAGGTCCCAATTTTGTTTCAACAACAGCTGCTTCGTGTTTCTCAATATGAATAGAAGATAGCATGTCTTCCTTAACCAATCTATCGGAAATAACAACTGCATCTTCATATCCAAGCCCATCTATAGAAGCATAAGCAATCAAAAGATTTTGTCCAAGCGCCAACTCCCCATTATCAGAAGACGGACCGTCAACCAAAAGATCTCCTTTCTTAACTTTATCCCCATCTTTTACTGTTACTCTCTGCGTATAGGCAGTTGCCTGAGAAGTCCGCTTGAAAGAGTCTACTTGATAAGTTTTTTCTTCAAATCTTCCCTTTCCTTTGATAGTTATTTTATTAGCATCTGCATATGTAATTATGCCGTCAAATGGAGCGCGGACTACGCGGCCCATAACCTGAGAAACAATTTCTTCCATTCCCGTACCAACTACCGGACTTTCCGGAATAACTAACGGAACAGCCTGACACTGCATGTGAGTGCCCATCAATGCCCTATTTGTTTCATCATGAGAAACAAAAGGAATAAGTGATGCTGAGGTTCCAACAACTTGCCTTGGAACAACGTCAACAAAATCGACTTTTTCTTTTTCGACTTCCATAAAACCGCCCTGATATCTAACCGGAACGCGCTCATCTTCTATAATATTTTTTGTTAATGCAGCCGCATGGGTTATATATGAAGTTCTTTCATCATCCGCCGCCAAATAAACAATTTCGTCAGTTGCGGTCACAATCGTATCTTTACCTTTTTTTACCTTATTCACTTTTCTATACGGAGCTTCTAAGAATCCATGCTCATTAATTTTAGAATATAAGGCTAAATAAGTAACCAAACCAATATTCGGTCCCTCAGGACTTCTGATCGGACAAATTCTTCCGTATTGAGAACTGTTGATGTCCCTAATTGAGAAGGCTGCCCTTTCCCTGGAAATTCCACCTGTTCCCATAACTGTCAAACGATTTAAATTATCTATTTCAGATAATGGATTTGTTTGATCCAATATAGTTGACAGTTGAGATGTTCGGAAAAACTCATTAATTGAAGCCATAATTGGCCTCGCATTGATAAGCGCTCCGATGGACGGCGGAACATCCGGCTGAATAAGACTCATTCTTTCTTTTATGCTTCTTTCAAGTCTTAAGACTCCAACTCTAAAAGCTGTAGTTGCAACCAATTCCCCAACACGTCTAACCCTTCTATTTGCCAAGTTATCAATATCATCAATTCCTTCTTCTCCTTGAGCTAATTTAATTAGAAAACTAATTGATCCTAAGATATCTTCTCTTGTAAGAATATTCGCGTCGGACCCTGCAAATCCCGGCATTCCATTAAGTTTTTTGTTTACTTTGTATCTACCTACTTTACCCAAATCATAACGGCGGGGATTGAAGAATAATCCATCAAAATTTTCTTTAACTTTTTCAAAAACAACTGGTTCCCCGGGATGCATTTTTTTAAATATCTCAACAATTGCATCTTTGGACGTACCTGTTTCATCTTTTTGCAAAGTATTTTCTATAAAAGATGTTTTTCCTGTCGCCTCCAACTCTTTAAAAACTTCTTTTATATTTTCGTTTGAAGAAAATCCAATTGCCCTTAGAAAGGTTGAGGCTAAAAATTTTCTGCGTCTGTCTATTTTTACTGTAATTGTCTCATGTCTCGTAGTTGAAAACTCAAGCCATGATCCGTGAATTGGCCTTATTTCTGCGGTATACAGTTTTTTTCCTGTAATATTATCATGAGTTGCAGTAAAAAATACCCCGGGAGAACGAACCAACTGATTTACAACTGTTCTTTCCACACCATTAATAATAAATGTTCCCCTGTCTGTCATTTGAGGAATATCTCCCAAAAAGACCTCCTGCTCTATTGTTGCATTTGTTTTTTTATTAGTAAGTGTTGTTTCAACATATAGTGGGGCATCAAACATGAGGCCTTTGGAGAGAGCAATCTCTGGTGTATTTTCAGGTTTGCCTATTCTGTATTTTTTAAATTCCAGTCGCCAATTTTTTTCTGTAAAATCATCAATAGGAGAAATTTCTTTAATTATCTGACCGATCCCTTCTTCAAGAAACCATTTGTAAGAATTTTTTTGTACGTCAAGGAGATCTAATTTCGGTAACAAAGAATAATCTTTGCCCCAGTTTTGGCGGACAGTATTAATTTTTTTATCAGTTTTTGGCATTTAAAATACAGCTGAAGTACTCTCTCTACCAACAAAAAAAACGCACAAGGCGCACCACCTTTTCTTCATTTGTGTTTATAGAGTATTAAATATATATCATATTTTCCTCCTTAATGTCAATAGATGAAAATTTTATAACAAAATCTCGTGTTACGCTTATCCTTTGTTGCCGTGCTATAATAAATAGACAATGACGGCTCAAGAAATTATTGATAAATATATTAATTTTTTTGAAAAACGCGGACACAAAAGGATTGAAAATTCACCTCTTGTGCCAGAGAACGATCCGACAACTCTTTTTACGTCATCTGGAATGCAGCCTCTGGTTCCCTATCTCTTGGGAGAGACCCATCCAATGGGAAAAAGATTAGTAAATCTACAAAATTCTTTTCGAGCACAAGATATCGATGAGGTTGGAGATAATCGTCATACGACCTTTTTCAGAATGCTCGGAAACTGGTCTCTGGGAGATTACTTTAAAAAAGAAGAAATTCCCTGGCTTTGGGAATTATTAACTAGTAAAACAGGATTTGGACTAGATAAAAATAAATTGTATATAACTATATTTGGCGGCGATGATAAGTTTGCAATTTTAGAGAATGGAAAATATCAACCTCTTACCCCAGACGTTGAATCAAAATCTATATGGACCACTATATTAGAAAAAAATAATTTAGATCCTAGTAAACGAATTTTTTCCTACGGACCTAAGCAAAATTGGTGGTCGAGAGCGGGAACGCCTGAAGAAATGCCAATAGGAGAGATTGGTGGGCCCGACACTGAGATCTTTTACGAATTTACTGACATAATACATGATAAAAAGTATGGAGAAAAATGTCACCCTAATTGTCAATGTGGAAGATTTTTGGAAATTGGTAATTCTGTTTTTATACAATACAAAAAAGTTGGAGAGAAAACTTTTGAACTTCTGCCAAACAAGAATGTTGATTACGGGGGTGGTTTGGAAAGACTTATGTCTGCAGTCGAAAACCAGAATGACATTTTTCAAACTTCTTTTTTTTCCTCAACGATAAAAATAATCGAAGAAGAAACTGGAAAAAACTATAAGGAACATGCGCAAAAAATGCGAATAATCGCAGATCATCTTGGAGGCTCTGTTTTTATTTCAAATGCGAACATTAAACCTTCAAATAAAGAACATGGATATATTTTAAGAAGACTACTTAGGAGATCTTTTGACAATTTTTATGCCCTGGAAGGAAAAGATATTTCTCCCATTATCCATAAAATAGTTGAATCATATAAGGAAACTTATTCTTATCTTGAAAAAAATTTCGAAAAGATTAAATTAACAATTTTAGAAGAAGAGGATAATTACAAGAAAACATTACAAAAAGCAAAAACATATATTCACAAAAAATATCAAGAAGAGAGAGGAGAAATTATGGGAGTAAAAAAAATATCTGCCGACGATGCATTTATTCTTTATACGACCCACGGACTCTCCCCAACCCAAATAAAAAGTTTAGGATATATTTTTAACGATCAACAATTTGCGGAAAGAATGAAATCTCACCAAAATATCTCAAGAGCTGGGGCTACAAAAAAATTTGCTGGGGGATTGGCTGATCATACTGAGAAAACAATCATGGGACATACCGCAACCCACCTTTTACATAAAGCTCTTAGAGATATGTTTGGAGAAAAACTTCACCAGGCAGGAAGCAATATTACTCCCGAGAGAGTAAGGTTTGATTTTAGTTTTGACAGAAACTTAACTCCCGATGAACTGAAAAAAATTGAAGAAACCGTTAATCAAAAAATAAAAGAAAATTTGCCTGTACATTTCGAAATGTTGCCTTTAGAAAAGGCAAGGGAAATTGGCGCAATAGGACTTTTCAACGAAAAATACTCCGACAAAGTAAAGGTTTATTCCATTGGAAATTATTCAAAAGAAATTTGCGGCGGTCCCCATGTCGAAAAAACATCTAAAATACAAAAATTTAGTATAATGAAACAGGAAAATATAGGAAAAGGGATAAGACGTATTTACGCAAAAATAGGAGCCTAAGGCGTTAAACTATGAACCTGCCATTTTTAAAAAGATTTAATAAAAAAATCTTACCCTTATATTACTTAGTTTTGGTCCTAAGAGAGGAGAAAGTTCAGGCGATAATTACTGAAGAACTCGGAGGTAAAGTAAAAACAGTAGGTTTTAAGGAGGAACATTTTTCTACTTCCATCGACGAAATTTCTCAAGAAGAATTTTTGGAAAAATTA
>CAIQLZ010000037.1 GCA_903872785.1 Candidatus Levyibacteriota bacterium | reverse complement strand
GATAAATCCGCCTCGCAAGCTCAAGGTGACTCAGAAAAAGATTTGTCTGAGCACTAAACATACGGGACATTTCAAATGGTGCAATAAACGGTAATCCAGAATTTCCATTTACAGGAAAATATATAACAAAGCTTATTATTGCTGTAATAATTGGAATAATAAGCATACGCCACTGCCTAATGATTAAAAAATAGATACTAAGAATAGCTAACCCGCCAATAATCGGAATGCCCGTATGAACCTTAAATCCAATAACAGAGCCAAAAAGTATCGCTACCATAAGTCCTGTTTTAAAGCGCTTGTCTTTTAACCAATCTACAAGAAATATCAAGCCACAAAAAGCAACAATGGCAGCAAATGCCCGAGGAGGATTTTCTAAAAACATTGTTCCATCCTCCAATGGATGTACTGTAAAAATAAATGCTTTGCGAGTAATTACCGTCAGTAAATAAATAATGTCTGACGAAAAATATTGCATATATACAAAAAGTGTAATTCCGGTTTTTGAAAAGTTTAACTTTTTTGCCAAAGAGTACGCAATACCACCTAAAATAAACGAAACAAAAATATACATATTTTGAAATTGCGCCTGTAAAAGAGATAAATGAAATACTCTTATTATTTCCCCAATAACAACATTTCCCCAATAATGATAATTATGTACCAACACCCCCGCTAGGCCAGGTTCGATTGGCGGAATTCGGCGAACAATCTCGGATGTTAATGCCAAATGCCAAAATGCATCATCGGAAGCCGGAGAAAATATGCGTATACCGTCTGATAATGTAAGTCCTGTTATGAAAAATTGCTGGGTTTGTCCGAAAATTCCAACTATAAAAACCAATAAAAGCAACCAGTTTGGTTTGATGTTTATGAATTTTCTTTTAAGTGTAGAAAAAAATGTATGTGCATTTTGTTGTCGAATCCAAAAAAAAATAAAAAATAATAAGTATCCATAAGATAACCATCTTATCCCCAAATATCCAAAGATAATTGCTTGATATGCCCATAACACCATCCCAACAACCAAACTTATGATGAGTTTCTCAAAATTCCAAGCAGTATTTTTTGATATTTTCCCAAGGATTACTCTGCCGGGAATATAAAAAGCCAAAAAAATAGAAAGAATAAATGCCAGAGTATAAAAAAGACTATGTAATATAGACTGCATGAATGACGGATCAGAAATCATTATAACTCCCCCTGCCAAATTTTGACATATAAAAATCTACTATGCCCCGTTTTTGCCATGGTCTTCCTCTAAAAAGCAAAAATAAGCTTTCCTTAAAGAGTGCTAATTTTGAACGGATTGGAGCATATTTAAATCCAAACAGTAAGCGGTTTCTCGTTATATAATAATCTTGGAGTACGGATCCAGATCCTCCTGCTGATCCGGCATTTTTATGCCAAATTATAGATGTCGGCACATAAATAATTTTATACTTATTTCTTTTTGCTCTGATGCCAAAATCCGCATCCTCGTAATACAAAAAATATTTCCTATCAAGAAATCCAATCTTGTTAAAAACTTCTTTCTTAATTACCATGCAGCACCCTGTGGCAATCTCTGTTTCTTCAATTTCATCAAATTGACCGTTATCTACTTCATCAACTCCCCTGTGATGGCCAATGACATTTGCCCAATCCATTTCTCCTCCGGCATACCACAAGACATTTCCAATTTCGTTTCCTGAATACCTATTCTTATGAAATTCAAAATCTTTTGCGAAGTAAATTTTGGGCACTAATATGCCGTACCTATCATTTGTTTCCCCAATTTTAATTAAATTCTCCAGGAAAAATCCATCAACAGTCGTATCGCTGTTTAATAAGCAAACATAATCAGTTCCATTTTCAAGGGCATATTTAATTCCAACATTATTTCCTCCGGAAAACCCTAAATTAGAATCATTTTTGATGATTTTTATAGGGATTCTGCTTTTAAAATCCTTATCCAGATAAAAATTCTCCTTTGAATTATTATCTATCAAAACTATATTTACAGAGAAATTTTTGCTTATTGTCTTATCTACTGACCTCAAACAATCCATAGTATTTTCCCGGCTTTCAAAATTGAGTATCAGAATAAAAACCTTCTTCATAAAATTTACTTAGAGGATTTTGCCAAGCGATTTATAGATTGCTTTCTTCAGGGGATTATTGCTTTTATCAATCTTTTCTTTTGTAAACCAAAAAGACAGCTCTTTTTTCGATCTTGAAAACTCTTTTTTAATTAGTTTTTGTGTTTGCTCTTCATTTAAATCTTTAAATTTGTTAAGTTCCCAAATATTCACAAATACCAAAAAATGGTAAAAAGCCATCAGCATTGCCAGCACCAGTCCATAAAATCCATCCTTGTATCCTTTCCTTAAGAAAAATCTGCTTAAAAACTCTTTCAGCGGAAAACGTATGACATCGGCGTAGCTAAAAATATAACCCTTATCAAGGTAATTTTTTGCTTCGCTGGGAATATAGACATTAATTGCCTTTTGAAAAAATTGAGATACTGAATCATAATTATAGTGAATAAGTTCATTTTTAAGATAATCTGCTTTTCCATTTAAAGACAAAGACTCATGAACATGAGATTTGGTAAAGCTTCCCTTTCCTTTTCTGAAAAGCCGCAACTGAAAATCAGGATACCAGCCCGAATGCCGAATCCATTTTCCAAAAATTATATTTTTTCTAGGTATATAATATCCGTTTACGGAATTTTCAATCTTTTCTTTAATTTCTTCCGCAAGTTTGGAACTGACTTCTTCATCAGCATCAATACTTAAAATCCAATTATAAGTTGCCTTTTCAAAACCAAAATTTTTCTGAATATCAATTTTTAAAAGATCGTTTTCCTGACTGAAAATTTTGTCAGTAAATTTTTTTGCTAATTCAACTGTTCTATCCGTAGAGCCGTTGTCAATGACTATTATTTCATCCGCAAAAGCCAAAGAACGTAAGCACTTCTCAATCTTTTTCTCTTCGTTAAAAACCGATACTACAGCTGAAATCTTATTCATTTATTTTTTGATATTTTCTTTAATAAGCTTCAAATCGTCAATAAACTGCTTTTTAGCAAAAAACAATATCGTAAAAAAGTATATCACAGCGCCTATTAAAATCATAAAAATCAAAGAAATTATGCTTTTGATCAAAATAGGACTTAGGAAATAAATTACCAAACCCATAATAATTGACCCTAATATAGGAAAAGATATTGTTCTTAAGAGATCGAATTTAATATGTCTTTTTACCAGATACACAACAGCAACAACCGAAAGAGAAATTACCGCAGAGGCAATTGCCACTCCGTTAAAACCGAATATAAATATTGCCAAAGGTGTCAAAACCCAGGTTGCGATTGTCCAAAATATCATTAAGTATAACGTAGTTTTTATTTTTCCTATCGCATTTAAGGCATTTGTCAAAGGGGTTGAAATTGAAGACAGTGCAGTATTGATTGAGAAAAAAGCTAAGCATAAAAGAGCAGGCTCCCATTTGCTATATTTCGGAATCAAATTAATAAAATACGGAGAAAGCATAACTAGCCCTACTATGGAAGGAAATATCAAAAAACAGGCGGCGTAAATTGATTTTTCGATTGCTTTTCTTAATACTTCTTTGTTATCCTGAAGTCTGGAAAAAGAAGGAAATGTAATTCTGATTACATTATCCATTATGAGCCTTAACGGGGCAAATGCCCATTTTTGAGCAAATCCTATGTAACCCACCTGGACAATAGGCAAAGCTTTTCCAAGATAGGCAAGAAATAAATCATCCTTTACTAAGGCTAAAAAACTATTCAGTTGAAATGGGATACCAAACGACAAGAGTCTTGAAGCACATTCCTTATAAAATCCAAATCTAATTTTCCATGGACTGATTAAATAAATGACGATAAGACCAGACAGCCCCCTTGCTAACACAGCATAAGTAAAACTGGAAATTCCAAATCCCTTAATTGCCAAAACTACGGCCGTAATATTGAAAAAAAACGTTTCGACTATCTGAGGCAAAACAAGTTTTTCAAACCGAAGGTCTCTCTCAAGAAGGATGGAGGGAATTGTCTTTAAAGAAGAAAAGAAAAAAGCAATTGCTAAAGCCTGAAATAATATTACCCCATTACTATTTAAGTGATAAAAAGAACCGACATATTTAGCCGAAAAGACTGCAATAACTACAATCGTCACTACCAATATTTGCTGTATGGTAAAAGTAGTCCTTAAATCTTTTTCCGTAATTGCTTCTTTTTTTTGAATAAGAGCGGCAGCCAATCCTATATCCGAAAAGTAGGATAAAAAAGCAATTGCAGCAGAAACAACAAAAAATACTCCAAAAGAAGCAGGAGATAAGAATATAGTTAAAAGAAAATTTCCGGCGAAACTTATCACCTGCAGAAAAAAAGTTCTTGAAGCTAAAGCAAAAATTCCCCGAATTGATCTCTTAGTTATTAAGGCAATATCAATTTCTTCCATAATTTATTTTATTTTTTCCAGGGTTTTGTTCTAAGAAGCCTATTCATAGACATTAAGTCTCCCCAGATTGTAGATATTAATCTAACTGTCGATCCGGGATTATCTACCCAATGGACGGGTTCTTCATAAATTTTATATCCGCTTTTTTCAGCAATGATCAAAAGTTCTCCGTCAAAAAACCACTCATTATCTTTAACTTTAGGGATAAGATTTTCAACAACTTTTCGGGTTACGCCTTTAAATCCACATTGAGCATCCGTAAAATGAGTATGAAAAAAGAATTTAATAAAAAAGAAATTTAGAGCTCTCGAAGTTAATTCGCGTAAAAAAGTTCTTCCCTCTACTTTTGCCCCCTTTGCCAATCTTGAACCAATTGCGACATCATAATTATTTTGCAAAGCCCAAAGAAGCTTTGGTAAATGAATAAGGTCCGTAGAAAGATCCAAATCCATATAAACACAAAGATCCCGCCCTGATTCGACCCAGACTCTTTTAACCGCTCTTCCTCTGCCTTTTTGTTCTAATCTAAAAAGAGATATTCTGGAATTACTTTTTTCGATTGCCAAGGCTATTAGAGGCGTATTGTCAATCGAAGCATTATCCGCAATAGTAATATGCCAATCATAAGCTTTTAGATTCTTCCGGCAAAATCCATTAAGAATTGCAATACTTTTTTTGAGCTCTTTTTCCTCGTTATAAACAGGCACTGTTATCTCGACTGTTTTTTTATTCATATTTTGTTTAACCCTTAAATAAGATTATACCAAGAAATAAAGCTAAAAGACCAATAATGGAAATCAGATTTGAAACTTTTTCGACCGGAGTTTCCTGAACTCGAATGGTTGATTGCCCTTTGTATACGTCATTCAAACTCTTTGGTTTTCTGAAATCGGAAGGAAGATATTCATCTGAAATTTTTGAGACAGTCCATTTAAGAGTTGTTTCATTTGTATAATCATTTACTGTTCTTGAAACAATTACCTGTGGGACAAAAAATTTCAGATTAAAAAACAAAAGAAGAAATATCATCAATAACGCTGCCAAATAAGATTTAATCTTAAATTGTTTTGATAAAAAAATTAAAGATCCTGCAAGCATAGAAGAGAAGAAAGATGCAAGCATCAAAAACCTCCATGGATATTGAAAAAAGGCCATTGCAGGAATTGTCTCCCAGATAGGTCTTGATATCTCAAGCGTAAGAAAAGCTGAGATTAAAAATCCCAAGAAAGAAAAAACAATAACTGTTCCATTTTTGCTTTTTTTTACTTTTAAAAAAAAGCACATAAAAACAAATGCTGTTATTGCAACTAAAATATTAAGTTTGCCAATCATAAAAGACATTCCGTCAATACATCCTTTTGCTGATCCGCCAAACCCCCAAGGGCTACTCCAAAGCTGAGAAAAACAAACAAAATGATCATGGAAATTAGCTCCTCCCCCAATTTGCGAAAGTACATTCGTATATTTCATTTCAACCAATGCCGGAATCCAGTAAAACGCAGATATCGCTAAACCCAGAAGAATAATAAACAACAAACGATATGCAACAAAAGATTTTTTATTCTTGCGAGCAACGTAGTAATTTAATAACGAAATAATTAGCAAAAAAGGAACAACCATCATTGCAGTTAAATTATGCGAAAGAATTAGTCCTGCAAAACCTATTGATCCCAATAATATATTTTTTCTATAAAAACCAAGAAATGCTAAGGGAATAAAAGCATATGCCCAAAACTCCGCAACATCTCCGCGGACATAAATATCAAGAGCATGATAAGGAGCATAAAGATAAAATAATCCCGAAACTATACCGCCAAATTCTCCGAAAAATTCTCTTGCTAAAAAATACATGAACAGACCTGCCAAAATAATGCCCAAAGCCATCATTATCTTTGTAGCAAGAAGGGCATCAAAACCCAAAAATATAAAAGATGCGCCTATATAATAGGCCAGCGGAGCATAGAAATTAAAAATCGGATATCCGTATCCATATCCCAAATCAGGAACAAAGCGTACAGGAAAAATGCCATTTTGAAGCACCTTTCCCATCTCAAAAACTCTGGCTACTTGAGTATCATCATGCATTGGAAAAAACCCAGGCAGCAATAACGGTTTAACTGCAAAAAAAGATAGGGTAAGAATAATAATAAGCGGAAATAACTTTTTAAAATAAGTC
Source organism: Candidatus Levyibacteriota bacterium (assembly GCA_903872785.1). Taxonomy (GTDB): domain Bacteria; phylum Patescibacteriota; class Microgenomatia; order Levybacterales; family UBA12049; genus GWB1-37-8. The sequence continues at coordinate 4,231 of CAIQLZ010000037.1, read as the reverse complement.
ATAAAGTAAATTTCTTCCTTCTAATCAAGAAACGTATTGCAAAAAGAATTATCAAACTTACTGCGGAAATTAAATTACTAACAAATCTAAGTCCTGTTTCTTTAAATACAACCGAAACTATATTCCGGCCTTTTTCAAGATTTAATCTTATCAAACCCGAAGGATTATTGAAAATAATACCTGTCTGAATGTTATTTACGTAGGCTGTCCATCCAGGAAAGTAAACAGTATTAATCTGAATTGATCTCGGGGATTGCAGTAACACTTCGAAAACTGTTTCATTCGGAGTCAATTCGGTTATATTAATAATCTCCTTGCCATTTAAGTTTTCAACTTTTGATTTTGCCATTAACAATGGCATAGTCTTAACCCACATAGGCATATATTCATTTTTCACTGTGGTAGTATCCTGATTCGTAGAATAAAATGAATCCGGAAAATATTGATACTTGCCCGGAAACAAATATTTTCCGGCAGAAATTATAATTAGGATTAAAATAATGCCGGCAATAACTAGCCGTTTTTTTCCTGACAAAACTGAAACAATACATGAAGCCAGGAAAGCGATACAAGGTATGGTTATTGACAATAAACGAAACGGAAATTGGATAAAGGATACCGGTAAAAAGTTCCATAAAAATGCGCTTGCAGGAATTGCAAGAAAAATTGATATTATTCCAACGACAAAAAAAAGTAACGTTAATCTATATTTCTTGTATTCAATCTTACCTGCAATAATAAGAATTATAACCAACAGAAGAATAAAAAATGTCGATAAGCCGATTAAATTATAATCAGCAAAATAACTACTCCAATTTGAAATTTGCACCCGGGAAAAGACTGTATATTTAAGATCTGTAATGGCCGGAATCCAAAAAAATGAAGCCAATCCCAATCCAATCAATATTTCTCCCAGATAAAAATATAAAAGGTTTTTCTTTTCTTTAGCTAAGGAAACATTCAACATCATATACAGAAAAATCACAGGTAAAAATAAGGCAGCCAAAGTATTATGGGAAAGAATTAATAAACAAATGCCTAAACAGACCCAAACAAAACTTTTTCTTTCCATCTGCCAAAAAATGAAAGGAAGAATAGCCAAAGACAATACTTCCCCAACCGATCCTCTTTTATAAATATCAAATAAATGATAGGGAATAAGGGTATAAAAAACTGATCCGACTAAAGAAGCTAAATTATCAAAAATTTTTCTTAACCATAAAAAACAGAATACAGAAGAGGAGACAAGGCTTATTCCTAAAATTATTTTAATCGTATCAACAAAACTAAACCTTAAGACATGTATCAAAGATCCAAGATACATAAATAAAGGGTAAAGAAAATTTGCTACCGGATATCCATAACCGTTATTCAATCTCATTAAAAATCTCACCGGAAATTGTCCGCTTCTTAATGTCTCGTAAAATGCCGAAAATCTGATAACCATCCAATTCCCGTCATCAGTTAAAGGAAATCCTTTGTGAAAAAGACCTAACACCGCCGGAATTGACAGCAAAACGGAAAATAACAAAAATATGATTTTAGATTTATTTTTCATTCTTTCTTAAAGCATAAATTATTAAAATAAGCGTCAATAGCCCTAAGGAGCTAATCAAAAGTCCTATCTTAAATGTCTCTGAGACGTAACTGAATTTAACAATGTGTTTTCCCATCGGAACAGCAACAGCTCTAAAAGAATAGTCTGCTGTTAAAATTTCCGAAGCTTTTCCGTCTATGGCAACTTTCCAATCCGGATAATTATTATCCGATAAAAATAAAAGGCTATTTCCGGATGAATCTGTTTCAAAAGTAACATTATTTGAATGATAAGACATAAGCCTTATTTTGCTCTCTGCAATCTCATATATTTTAATATTGGGTATTTTTTCCAGAATTATTGTATCTGCTAAATTTAATTTGGGATTGTAAATAAGAGAAAGCGCCTGAGATTTATTTTTTGCAACAGTATATTTATTGGTCATAAAAAATCTCGAAACTGCCTGTTCATTTTGATAAATTTGCCAGGGAAGTTTTTGCCAGACCAATTTGTAAATATTTTTAGGAAAATTGCCCGTATCAAATCCAGCAAGGGCTGTCTGATTCAAGACATATTTCACCCCTAAAACATTTAAAATTCTTTGCCTGTAATAATTATTCTTAAGATCATCTTTTCCGAAAGCAGGATAGATATTGGCATCGGGTCTGGGTAAAATCTTAGATATTTCTCCGTTTCCGGAAGAATGCAGCAATTGACCGTAATAATTTATATGCAAAGGGTCATTTCCCTCAGGAGAATAAGTTCCGTCTACGCTTTGAAAATTTGAAGATACGTAAGCAGACCCTAATCCCCAAAATCTATTTATCTCTGCGTTTCCCTGAAGATAAGAGATTACCTGAGTCTTAGGGTATACCAGCTCTTGAGGCGAAAAAGGAGTAATTTTATTAAAGAAATAAAACAGATCAAAAACAACCAAAATTGTTATCAAAATAGCTGTTAAATTTTTACTTTTATTTTTTACAAAAACAGCAACTATAATCAGGAATACGAGTAAACTCGGCAAAATAATATTGTGTTGCGCTATTTTAAAATCCTGATAAAAATCAGGTAATATTTTTAATAAAGCAAATAGAAAAATACCTACAATAATAAAAAAACCCGCATAAATAAGAATTATTTTCTTTTTAATTTCTTTTTCGGCTAAAAATAGATCTAGACCCATTGCCCCCAATACAATCATGCTAAAAATAAAAATGCTAAATTCTCTTGTGGGAATCGTTGTGGAAATAACCGGTATCGGAATTAAATAAAAATACTTAACTAAAGGAAGATTTGTTGCAATTAATAAAGAGATAGCTGCAATAATTAAGAAAAATTTCTTTTCTAAAAATTTAATTTTATTAAAAAAAACATAGAAGGCAAAAAACAAAATGACAGTTCCCGGATACATAACCCTTTCTATATACGTCCCGTCTATCCAATAGTTTCTGGTTGCAGGATTACCAAAAAAATCAGGGAAAAATATTGTCATCCAGGAAAAAATAGGAGCTAAATTTTTAGTTATTTGATCTAGAGTATAGGCTCCTCTTGTTGATTGAGAAAATAATTGCAAAGTCGGAAGAATTTGGAAGGAACTAATTATAAACGGCAAAATCAGAGAAATTAAAAATATGCAGTGTTTTTTATAGTTTAAATAACTTCCTTTCGTGCCAAAATTTAAATAAAAATAATAGAAAAAAGAGAGAATGTAAATATAAAAAAATCCTTGTATGTAGCCTGCCAAAATGGCAAATGAAAAAGCCAATACTAATCCCAAAAAAACAGATGCTTTTGTTTTTTCAAAAAAATATTTAGTAAGAAGCAAAATCAAAGGAAGCCACAAAATAGTCTGCCCTATGTTTCCATATTCTATCCAAACGCTCATGTAAGATGAAAAAGCGAAAGATATTCCACCGATAAAAGACGGAAAACTTTTCAGCCCTATTCCTTTTTTAAGAAATAAATACATGAAAATTCCCGCAAGGATTGGCTGAAGCATAATAATCAAGGTCCAAGATAAATTAAACGGCAATAGAAAATACAAAAAATTAAACGGATAAAAAATTCCCGTCTGGAAATTTGCCATCTGCGGATTTCCGGAGAAATTATGAGGATTCCAAAAAGGAATATTGCCTTGTTTTAATTGTTCTATTGAAAAATAACGCCATGGATAGATCTCATTTATTACATCCGGGCCTTGCGCCTTGTTTGGGTAACTACCCGGTTGATAACCTAAATACGGTTCTGTTTTGTACGGATTAGTATTAATTAAAATATCTCCGGGAAAAGGAATTTTTCCTTTAAAAACAGGAAAAAAGAAGAAAAAAACAACAATTACTATCAAAACAAGAGGCCAAAGATTTTTAACTCTTTTCATTGATGTTTAGATGACACAACCCGATAAACTCTGTAGAAATAATTAGTATTGCCCTGCTTAACTTCAAATACAAGATTAAGGGGAAAACTTATTGGCAAAACAACATGCTGGGGCTGATAAAAGACGAAGTACGTAGGCATCTTACTTGCAAAATCTAGAACCTCTTTAGGAAAGCTGTCTACCGGCCAATATCCTTTTATAATAATATTTTTATTTTTTATTAGATAAATTTCCATAGCTTCAGGCATAAGTCCGAAGGTTCCCTCTGTTGCAACGAAAAGTTTCTGATTTTTTGCCTGATCCGAAAAGAAGGCAAT
>CAIQLZ010000036.1 GCA_903872785.1 Candidatus Levyibacteriota bacterium | reverse complement strand
CCATGCAAAAAAACAAAACTTTGGAAAGTTTTCTTGATAATTCTCTGGCACAAAAAACTCTTATTAATAACCTAATCCAAATTGTTCAATCAGATAAGATTGACGGGTTAAATCTTGATTTTGAATATGCCGGAAAGCCGGATGATAAATATAAGCTTGAGTTTACTAATTTTGCAAAAGAACTAACCTCAATTTTTAGGACCAAGTCTCCTAAAACGGAGTTGAGTATAGATTTTTTTCCGTTATCTATCGAAAAACCCCGGCTTTATGATGTAACTTCCTTAGCTTTGCTTTTCGATAAAGTAATTGTTATGTCTTATGATTACTACTCGGGTTCATCTGAGGTTGCCGGTCCAGTAGCTCCGATATTCGGCTATATTGCGAGCCCTTCTGCTGCCCAAAAAAGTTATTTCTTTGATGTAAATACAACCTATAACGATTATCTGAAAGTGGTACCAAAAGAAAAATTGATTATGGGAGTTCCTTATTATGGTTGGGACTATCCGGTTGAAGACAATACTATTCCCTTAAGTCAGGTTCTTCTTCAAAATGACCAGAATGGTTATTCTGAGGTTATTTCTTATGGAAGAGCCAGAACAGACACGGACCTAAAGATTACAAACTGTAAATGGGACGATACGGCCAAAGCAACCTGGTGCGCTTACCTAGACTCAAATAAAATTCAAAGAGAGGTTTGGTTAGAAGATAATAAATCAATTGGAGTTAAGTTTGATTTTGCAAAAACAAAAAATTTAGGAGGAATTGCCATCTGGACATTAGGCTATGACAAGAACTATCCGGATCTCTGGAATTTAATTAAAGACCATTTTACTAAATAGCCAAGGCTGTATTTATTCTCTGCCGGGAAAAAGCTGAGCATATCGGTCTAGACCCATTATATTATTATAACGGCATCTCGCTTTTGGGCTAAATTAGATGAGAAGAATTATTTTTATTTGAGTCATTCATAAATTGTTGCCCTGTGTCCCGCAGTAAGAATATCGATTACTTTATCTTTTTTATTAACTTTATAAATTATTCTATACACACCTACTCGAAAAGAAAATTTGCCTGTAAGTTCTCTCGTTAGAGGTTTACCTAAAAAAGGCTCTTCTTTTATTTCCGTGAGCGCTAAAATTATTGCTTTTTGATGGGGATGTGTTATTTTTTTAATTTCGTTTTCGGCTCTTGAAGAAACTCGTAATTTATACATGAAGGTTTAATTCTTTTTTGAGTTGCTCAAATGTTACAAATTTACCATTTTTTAGATCCTCTTCTCCTTCTTTTATCGCTAACAATAGTCCTGAATCAGCCATAATTTCATTTGTTTCTTTCCAGGACTGATATTCGGCAGCAGAGATAAGAACTGCAGCAGGTAACCCATTTACAGTAATAATATATTCCTCTAGTTTTTTATTTGCATTCTCAACCAGAGTAGTTAAATCCTCCCTTGCTTTTGTAATAGGTAATGTATGTGTCATAAGTATATGTTACAGAATTATGTACAAATTGTCAATAACTAATATGTAAAAGCTGAATCCGAGCTTTAGGGTTATAGTCAGTATTTGCTGGCGAGCCTACTTCCGGATGGCATCAAATTTATCCTAGCTTATTAAATACTTTTGAAAAACTAAAAAAGCTTGGTTTCATTGATCATAATGGTCGAGTTGTATTAACTTTATCAGAAAAGTAAGATGATTAATTATTTATTTTTTTAAAATATAATACGTAGATCTTCCTTTTCCTTTTCTTTCAATTAAACCTATTTTAACTAACCTTTGGAAGTCTAATGCGCGTGTGGGTTTCGCTCGGTTAACTAATTTTGCGTATTCACGATGTGTAATGGATCCATTTTCTCTGATAAAACCTAGTATTTTTAAATGATAATTTTCCAATCTTGCTTCTTGATTTACCGGAATTTTGGGAAATAATTTCTGAACTCTAAGTAATTCGTCTATAATTCCTTCAGTAAAATATTCAAGCCAAGATGTAAAATCAATTTTTTCGGCTAAATCATAATAATTGCCAAACTCTCCAACAATCTGAAAATACTTTGTAACATTGTTATTATAATAATTCTCAAAACTAAAAAGGTTAAATGTATCTAAACCCATTTCTGCGAGTAACACTTTTGTAGCCAACCGTGTACTTCTTCCGTTTCCATCCATGAAAGGATGAATAAGTACAATCTGTTTATGAAATATACCAGCAAGGATAAGCGGATCAACTTTACTGCTATTTGAATGAATAAAAGCAACAAGATCATCTAACATTATTGCTACATCTTTTGCATCCGGCGGTAAATAAACTACTTGTCCCGATCGAGGATCATTTACTACAACTGGTTTTTGTCTTAGTCCAACATCAAACTTTGGCAACAATCCTTCAATTACTTGCTTTTGAATTGCAAGAATAAGAGGTAAGGATACTTTTGCTTTACCTTCTTTAAGTTTCAGATTTAGATCTTGCAAAGCCTGATTATAGTTAAGTACTTCTTTTTCGCTATCCCGAATATTTGCAGGCTTTGATTTAAGAATTTTCTTAACTTCAGTTAAAGGAAGTGGGTTACCCTCAATGCTGGTTGACGAGAAGCTAGAAACCTCTCTGGCAGTTCTTTCCATTTCAAGAAGTATTATGTGGAGAAATCTTCTGTTATTAAGCTCTGCCACAAGAAAAGTGATACGTTTGATATTCGCTAATAAACGCCCTGTTATAGTATATTTAGGAGTAAAAGTCATTAGACGTATTATAGACGATTATTAGGCGATTATCAAGAGATAAATGGTCAACGAGATTTGACTCGAACCAAATGCAACCTCAAATTTATTAAATTTATGGATAATAATATTTTCTGGAATTTATTTAGCCTAATAAAACAATGTGCTGCGAACCGTGGACGAAGTTAGAACCTATTGTAGAGATAACTATCCAGAGATTCCCTTTTTCGGCTCGGCATCGCAAACGTCATTATAATCACTGAGAACAGAATTGAAAAATTATTTGAGTATTCAATTACTTGCCTATAGGTATTCCATAGTTCTGTATCTTCGCCTGCATTTCCGGAGTCAATTGTTTAACCAGCTCTGTGTTGTATGAACCAGACGGCATAAGATTTTTCGTATCATTGAATATCTGATGAGCCGCAATGGCATAAGAACGGGATAGCGCTGCTAGCGATCCGTCTTTTACTGCCGGATCAACATCGGTCGCAAAGATCGAAATGGTATTGTCGCTGTTACGGACGATCTGGAAAGTGCGTAACTGCTGCGGGAACTCTCTTAATGACGCGGTCTCAACCTCCCAGAAGCCGAGCTCAGTGCGAGCGGCATCAGGCGATTTTAGCGCGGTAACGGTATTTAGATGACGATGACCCGAAATCCAGAGGATAAGATTTGGATATTCATGAAGTTTTGTAATCAGATTTTCATCGGATATGAAAGAGATAGAGGTCCAACCAAGGAAAGAATCCACTTTTTCAACGCCTATTGGTATGTGCGCAGCGATGATCATGAGCTTGCCTTCTGTCTGACCCTTGTCGAGTTCTTTTACTAACCAGTCATAGCGTTCCTGATCTAGGGCACCACGCCCATAAGCATAACCATTGGGATTATCGTCCCTCTGGGTATCGTCGAGCACAATGACCTTGATTGGTAAATTTGACTCAGGTTCAAAAGTATAGTTGGCAAATCCAGTTGATATGTTGGCTTGACTGAATCCGTGTCCTTTTGGATTTGAAGAGGTATTAAAAAATTCGCTGATCCAATCATTTCTAGAAAGAAAACGGCGGTTAGGATCGGCTGGTACCGTTGGAGGCGTTTTGAAGTCTGCGACAGGTCCGGCACCTATAATGTCACCGTTGGGGGTTGAACCGTCGATTGCGCCCATATAGAAACCACGGGCTTTTACGCCGAGATGGTCGGCGGTAAGTACATTACCTATATTAAGCAGTTCATTTCCAGTAATGGCATTTTTGATGTATGCATCCGGAGGGAACATGCCCGCCCAAAAATGGTCGTGATTGCCGAGAGTCTGATACCACGGGATTGTTTTATCTAATCCGACCGCTTTATATTCGTCCTGATAATCATTGTGGGGTCCTGGGATAGGATCATCCTTAATACCGGAATCAGGATTGATATTCTTGCCGTCGAGGACATCGATAAACCATCGTAGTTCGTTATATTGGCCACTGTTGATATCATCACCCAACGAAATACCGAAATTAAACGGATTTTGTTTGTGCAAGGCGTTCATTGTTTGGATGGCTGCGTCCAAAATTTGAGTTGTGTATAACATCGCAGGAGAATATCCTGATATGATACCCCATTTATAGCCGTAATAAACCATCTCTGCAGGAGATTCCTTGTCGGTGAGGTGGATGTCGGTCATGGTGAAAAAATTCAAAAGTTTTGCGGTCTGTGTAACAGATGTATCATTATATGCGGACGGCATAAGATCTAATCTTTTTTGATAAGTTAGTCCTGGGCCGTGCAGCCAAACACCATAACCATATTGTGAAAATTTAGAAATATCATAAGGATTAAGCTTTGGTGAATTTGAAGGCACGGAAATAGGAATAACTGTTCTATTAAGTGTTGTGGAAACTTTGGAATCAATCGGGTATCCTTTAAGCTGATTGTTCCTAAAAATCCAACCAATAAAACCGGCAACAATTAAAACAATGATACCAGCATAGAGTTTTGTTGGAAAGTTTTTTTGAAAAGAGTGTTTTGAGTGATGGGTATTTTTTTTCATAGAATACTTGTCTATATATTACAATAATGGAACTGTTAACAACAAACAATACCAAGTTGCCAAATATACGTTTGAAGATTATAGAAGAAATGCTGGCGAAGTTGTCTGTAGGTGGAGCCAGATTCTCCCCAGTCTTTTAACTGCATTCGAAAAACTTAAGAATCTTGAGTTATTTGTGTGACAAACACCATGAAGACTTATCGTAAATTAATAAACCTGATTATGGGAACCAATATCAAATAACCAGACATTGTTGTTAACAATTACATACACTACTCTAATGTTTCCTGTGACTGAAAATGAACGGAAGTTTTTCCTCTTGCCAATTAACTTATGATCTCTTAAGGTCGAATCATTTGGATTTGTGATAAGTTTATCCAATTGTTTTTTAAATTGTAATTCAAGTTTGGGATATGGGGCAACTCTTTTCTTATAACTTTTTAGAAACTCTCTATGATATTGAATTTTCATGTAGTTTGTTGACTAAGTCACTTACTGAATCTGAAGCATAAATATTCTTGTCCAATTCAAAATCGTTTGCCATATTTAGGTATCTTTTTTCATTATTTTTCGAAAGCATAGTTGATTCTTGAAGTGTGACCTCAATTCTACCTGTTGCAATTCTAGCTAGAAATACTCTAACTAACTCCTGAAGCGAAGAAAATCCTTGAGAGAGCGCTTCTTGTTCGGCACTAATTTTTAAATCCTGGTTAATTGGAATTTGCAAAACTGTCTTGTTCATATAATATAATTATATTACTTTGATAATATAAGTCAATAGGTATTTTGATGCTATTTTGCTGAGCATTACGGTCTGGACCCATTATGTCATTATAGTGGTGTCTCACTTTTGAAGCTAAGTGAGACAGATGAGACGGTATGAATGAGAGTTTCTAAAAACCATTCATTATACTTACACGTAGTATTCTTGTTGTTGTAATTCGATAATGTGAATATGTATAATATATTTGAAATAATGGGAATAAAAGAAGGAAATTTGATGTCGGAGGCTTTTATTAAGAAATACGCTACAGTTATTTACTTCACTCTAGCCTTCATTATTTCTTGGGTTTCTGCTGCATTGATTGCGGGACCACTGGACATAATTAACATCAGGAATGTCGCTACGGAAAAGGAATTGCCTTTGGTGATCGTGGCTATGGTTATTGGTCCAACCGTTGCAGGGCTGATAAGTACCTGGTTGGCTGACAAAAAAGAAGGTTTTAAAAATCTTTTAATCAGGCTTCGTAGGTGGAAAATTGGTGGATGTTGGTATTTAGCTCTTTTGATTGCTCCTTTGACTTTGGCGGCTGCTGATTTGCTGCTTTCTCTTTTTTCCAGGAGTTTTATCCCGACGATTTTTACCATGAACGATAAAATGTCTTTCCTGGGATTTACGCTTTTTGGAGCTTTGGTAGGAGGATTTTTTGAAGAAATCGGCTGGACCGGATTTGCCATTCCCAGGATGTTAAAGCGTTTAAATGTTTTTAAAACAGGTCTTTTCTTGGGATTGATATGGGGCGCTTGGCATTTTTTGGTTAACTTTTGGGGAAGTGCGAATTCAGCGGGTGTAGTTCCTTTAGCACTGTTTTTATTTGTTGCTCTCTTCTCTTTTTTGCTCCCGTATAGAATTCTCATGGTCTGGGTTTACGATCACACTAAAAGCCTGCTTATATCCATACTCATGCATTGCAGCCTAATAATATTCTGGCTTATTTTAGCCCCTACGGCAGGAGACGGATTATCCAAAGTAATATGGTTTTCAACTTGGGCAGTGATACTTTG
>CAIQLZ010000035.1 GCA_903872785.1 Candidatus Levyibacteriota bacterium | reverse complement strand
TTACTTACTGCGGCACTTATCCTGAAAATACTTCGCGATGTGAAACGCTACCCATAAACAATACCGTTAAGGCTCTAATTGACTGGGGAGCAAAAAGCAATGAAGAAGCCCAAGCAAACATTGAAATTTCCAATCCCAAAGGCGGAATTATTGCCATGCGCCTTGCACCGGTAAATCCTAAAACAACAATAATTCTTCGTCAAATTCTTTCCACTTTTAAATTCACGAATCAGTCTCCACCAGCGCCGGAACAAAAAACAGCCTGTACCCAGGAAGCGAAAATGTGTCCGGATGGAAAAACCTATGTGGGCAGAATCGGTCCTAATTGTGAATTTGCTCCTTGCCCTTAACGTCTTCCAACTTCCAGCTAGCGAAATCGCATTTAGGGTAATTGGAACAACCATAAAAACGGCGGCCTTTGCGGGTTTTTTTAACAATTACGTTTCCTCCGTCTTTCGGACATTTTAAACCTGTTTCTTCAATAAATGCTTTTGTAAATTTACATTTCGGAAAAGTCGAACATGCCAAAAATTTTCCAAAACGCCCCGTACGGATTATTAATTGAGAGTCGCAAGTCGGACATTTCTCGTCAGTTTCTTCAAAGGCAATTTTTACTCTCTTTGCTTCTTCAACTTTTTCCAGTTTTTTTTCAAACGGAGTGTAAAAATCACGCGTCACCGATACCCATTGTTTCTTTCCATTTGCAATTTCATCCAAACTATCTTCCATTAACGCGGTAAACGGAATATCATCGATATCGGAAAAGTTGGCAACCAAAAAATCATTGACAGCAATTCCGACCGCAGTCGGAAAAAATCCCCGTCCCGAGCCATTCATCGGACTTCCTCTTTCTATATAACCTCTGTTTTCAATCGTTGATATAATTGTTGCATAAGTTGAAGGCCTGCCAATTCCTTTTTCCTCTAATGTTTTTATAATTGAAGCATCGTTGTATCTGGGCGGAGGTAGAGTTTCATGTTCTTTCTCTAAAACATCAATCAAATTCAGTTTTTCGCCGCTTTCAAATTTTGGTAACTTATTGTCGGATAAGCCTAATGGGTTTACTTTTAAAAATCCCTCAAAAACCAAAACCGATCCATTTGCTTTTAACTTATAAGGCTGAGCATTAACAAATACCGTTGTTGACTCTATTATCGTATCCGACATTTGAGATGCAATTGCTCTTCTCCAAATTAAATCATAAAGTTTTCCATACGCACCGCCAAGATTACCAGAGACATCCGTTCCCAAAACTGCTGCTTTTGTCGGTCTTATGGCTTCGTGGGCTTCTTGGGCTAATTTCTGCTTTACGGAATAAAATCTAAGCTTCTCGGGAACATATTTTTCCCCATACTCTTTTTTGACATAATTAATAATTGCCAACATTGCAGCTTTGGAAATTGTAACCGAATCCGTTCTGTGATAAGTGATATAACCTTCTTCATATAGTTTTTGCGCTAAGCCCATGGTTCTTTTTCCGTTTATTCCCAATTTTCTGGAAGCATCCTGCTGAAGAGTTGAAGTTGTATAGGGAGGCATTGGACTCCTTCTGACTTCTTTTTGCAAGATATCTGCTACTGTAAATGTTTTCGTTCTTAAATTGGCAACTAAATCCTGAGCTTTCCCGGCAGAATCAATATTTGTTTTGGTAATTTTATATTGTCCATCATACAAATCAAAAGTTTTTTGAATCTCAATTTTTTCATTATTTATTTCTACTAATTCAAACTCTGTTTGTTTTGCTTCTTTTGTTAATATTGCCGCAATTTTCCAATATTTTTCTTTTCCGAATTTTTCAATTTCCCTTTCTCTTTCAATAATAATTCTCAGAGCAACCGACTGAACGCGGCCCGCTGACAAACCACGCCGTACTTTTTTCCATAAAAGAGGAGACAGTTTGTATCCAACCAAACGGTCCAAAACCCGGCGTGCCGTTTGCGCATCCACTAAGTTTTTATCTATTTCCCGGGGATTTTTTAAAGCATCCTCGATTGCTTCTTTGGTAATTTCATGAAAGACAATTCTGTTAATTTTTTCATTTTTCTTTTGCGCTCGACCTGATCCGGCGAAACGGGTCAAAACGGGAACTTTTGTTTTTTTATTTGAGGAAAGTATGTCGGCAATATGATAGGCAATTGCTTCTCCCTCCCGGTCAGGGTCAGTCGCCAAGATAACATTATCTGCTTTTTTAGCCTCCGATTTAAGATCAGCAATAATTTGTTTTTTGTCCGCAACTTGTTCGTAAAGCGGCTTGAAGTCATGATCTACATCAATTGCTAATTTGCTTTTCGGCAAATCCACAACATGTCCCATCGAAGCTTTGATCACATAATCAGATCCCAAAAACTTCCCAATAGTGCGCGCTTTTGTAGGCGATTCAACTACAACTAATTTCATAATTACTTAACAATACAACAATTTAACAATTGTTTCCAATTATACAAGGGATGTCAAGAAGTTGAATAAATAATGCTAAAATGTCGGTTATTCAAATTTTTTATCAACCCTTATATCTCCTAAACCATTCCTCCAAAATCTTCAGCAAATTATTCCAAGAATGGCAATTCTTTGGGGGAATTAGGGGTCTTCGTAAGCTTCATTGTTCCATTGCCTGCACAAACTACACCAATTTCTTTTTCTTTAAGAAGTGATAGCCAGTCCGAAAGATTTCTTATCTTGTTATTTAACAAAAAATTATTTCCGCAAGACGGCATTTCAACCAGTAATATCCCATAATCATTACTCAATAATTTCCAGACTCTATTTAGTAAAACCGCATGCACCCTTACATTTGATGTAATAGTCATTTTCCCTCCTATAGCTCTCTCCATGATTAAATCGGCTTTTCGTCCATTAAGCGTTTCCTCAATTTCCTTCCAAGTTGTAACTCCTAGTATATCTCCAGCTAGCTGTTTTATTCCTAATTTTTCGTCTCTTTTAAATTTATTTGTGCTTCTTCTATCAATATAGGAAAGAGCTATTCCAAACTTAGATTTATGGGGAATTTTTCTAAAAAGACTAGCTAGGGTATCTGAAGGAGCCATTAAATCTATCACAACAGGCGAAGATTTTTTCTTAACTAAATCAACTATATTCTCAGAATCTAAAACTGGCTTAAACTCATCTTCGTAAGCTTCTATAGGCGAACCATAACACGTCCAATTGTCGTTAATAGGCAACAACATCTGCTTGTTTTTATCAATTTGACACCTTATTTGACTAGATAAAGATTGCTGAATAATGCTCAATTTTGTTTCTGCTAAACTTGCCATAATTATTTTAGAAAGTGATTGTAAATTATATTCTAAAAATAAACTCGAAGCAAATTGACTAACACTGAAATTATCGCTTAAACCACTCTTCCAAAATCTTTTTTGCGATGGGAGCGGCAACATTGGAACCCTCACCGCTATCTTCGGACAGAACAGTAATAATAATTTGCGGATTGTAAGCAGGTGCAAAAAGAGTAATCCAGGCATGAGGCATCGTAGTTTCTCCTCCATGCTGTGCCGTACCAGTCTTACAGGCAATTACAATTTTTCTATAATCTTTAAAATCCGCTGAAGTTGTTGCAAGGGATGCTTCCAAAATATTTTTTCCGTCTATTTTAAGACTTGCATTTTTAACCTTAAAATCAAATAATGGCCATGCAACCCCTCCAGGAAAACATGCTTCAATCATCCCATCACGGATCAAAGAAGCATTCTCTGAATTTAAAAAATTTTTATTTAGCGCTGAAAATTTAGCATTAAGCAGAAGATGTGGACGATACAGCGTCCCTTCATTTGCAATTGCTTGTGTCCAGGCGTTTACCTGAAGAGGAGTTGTCAGCAAGAAACCCTGTCCGATTCCATAATGATACGTATCTCCCAAATACCAATCCTCTCCAATAATCTTTTTCTTCCATTCTTCCGTCGGCACTGCCCCCCCCGTTTCTCCTGTTAAGTCAATACCTAGTTTTTTTCCTAAACCGAACTTTTCTGCGAAGTAAGATAGATTGTCAACACCAACCATACCTGCTAATTTGTAGAAAAAAATGTCATTTGACCGCTGAATAGCTTTTACTACATTTACTTCCCCATCTGTCTTTCCGTACTGAGTAAAATACCAGTTGGAAAAAGAAAAATTACCAATTCTTAATATTCCCGTATCTTCAATAGTAAAATTTTTGTCAATAATTTTATCTTCCAATCCTGCAGCAGCTACAACCATTTTGAAGGTTGATCCAGGCGGATATGTTCCGGAAATCGCCCGATTTAAAAGAGGCTGATTTTCCGTATCCAGTAGGATTTGTGCTGTAGATTTATAAACTGAATCCTCACTTGCGGAATATTCATCGCCCATGGTAAAAAGATTGGAATCAAAAGAGGGTTTTGACAAAAGCGCTAATATTTCACCTTTGAGGCTAGAGACAATTACTGCTCCTTTTTTGATGTCTTTTGCGGCAGCAAAAACTGCCTTTTGAAGCCCGATATCCAAAGTAAGCATAATGTTTTGTCCAGGTATCGGATCAGTAAGACCCAGTTTACGAATTTCTTTACCCTGACT
Organism: Candidatus Levyibacteriota bacterium; assembly: GCA_903872785.1. Taxonomy (GTDB): domain Bacteria; phylum Patescibacteriota; class Microgenomatia; order Levybacterales; family UBA12049; genus GWB1-37-8. The sequence goes on along the minus strand of CAIQLZ010000035.1, from coordinate 688 downwards.
ATCTACTTCAATCATTTCCTTTCCATTAGCGCCCTTAAGAAAACTCTCGTATTCCCTTTCTATTCCTATTTTTCCAATCAGGTCCCCTCCCTTATAGTTCGCAAATTCTTTACTGGCCAACTCCTCTTCTGAGATTTGCCCTATGTATCCTAAAACATGAGAAGTAATGTCTCTATACGGATAATTTCTTAAGGAATCTACTTCGAGATTGGTTTTCCCTTCCGATAATAAATTTAAGGCCTCATTTTTATCAATAAGTATTGTTTTGTCATTCAAGGAGGTACCGTCTGACACCTCCCTAAATCCGGGAACGTTAAAAACCAAAGGCACGCCCTGACGATCAAAAATAATTCCGCGGGGAGCATGAATAATAACTGTTTTCGTTCTGTTAGATTCCGAAAGCTTCAGATAATTATTTCCTTCAATAATTTGAAGATAAAATAGTCTTGCAATAATCAGAACTACTCCTATAATCAAAATTACAGGTAAGACATAACTTCTAATCAAATAGTTGCGGCTTGAATTCTCAGAATGTTTTTGGCTTTTTTCAAGCTTTATGTAATCTCCGAACGCGGGCCCGATTTTGACCATAATTAACTCTCTTTCGTTATCATCCTGAATTTATTTCATGATTACCCTTATTAAGATGCTGAAACGAGTTCAGCATGACACGGAAGAAAACTATAGA
>CAIQLZ010000034.1 GCA_903872785.1 Candidatus Levyibacteriota bacterium | reverse complement strand
CTTGCCATAGAAAACCCCAGAACACATCTATAATTAGTATGGATTTTTCAGGTAAGGTTGTCAAGAAAATTAAGGCCTTATCCGGAAATTGGAAATTAAAATGCCAGGAATATTTCCGCATTCTTTATTCAGAATAGTTAAGATTGTCTTGCCGGAAGATTATTCTTCAATCCTTGAGTTAAGTTCCCATTTTCTGAAGACAAGTTTCTACGACTTTTTTAAGAACTGTTTCGCATAAACCGCCGCCGGCATTCTAAGCGCTGTATGTATCGTTTCATTATTGTAATAATGTACTCTGTGATAGAGTTCATCCAGTAATTTTCCCGGTGATTCACACTGAACTTATATGATTTTTAGCCTTAAAAATCAAGAAATTTCTCAAGATAAATCTAAAGTATTTCTTGAGTTTGTTGCAATGTATGCTCCGGATACTCTATAATTTCTAACCAGTTGGCGGCACGAAAATCATTCCATGTTGCCCGCAAATATTATATAAATATATGCGTTTTGTTCTAAGATCAAAAATTCATAGAGCAACTGTTACGCAGGCCAATATAAATTATATTGGTAGTATCACTATTGATGAGGATCTAATCGAAAAAGCCGGTTTTTGGCTTGGCGAAAAAGTATTGATCGTAAGTAACACTTCAGGTGCCCGATTGGAAACTTATCTAATAGACGGTAAACGAAATTCAGGAATTATTTGCATGAATGGAGCTTCATCTCTTCTCATAAAAAAAGATGAAGAAATTATTATTATGGGTTTTGAACTAACCGATAAGCCAATTAAGTCAACAAATATCTTAGTTGATAAGAATAATAAATTTGTAAGATATCTATAAAATCTGCCCGCTTAAATGACTCACTACTACAGTGTCCACAAAGTTTGTAGGCTTCAGTATATCATTGGGCAGGTATCTATTCATCGTACAAAGTTTGAGATACAATTCTGCTGGATAACCGGAAATTCTGCGTAAAAAGTAAGAATGTCGACTATTGTCTTCCGCAAAGATAAATCACGTAGACAATTTATACCCCAGAAATTTGAAATAATCTTCCAAGTTCGTAGGCTACTATCATTGCTATTACTCCTCCCAGCACAACTCTGACAACCGCTTTCATAATATTGGCACCCCCAACTTTTGAGCTAAATACCCCTGTTAATGCCAAAGCAATGATAACAGATATAAATGTAACAGGAATGCGTATGGATGAGGAACAAACAACGATGGTAGTTAAGGGTATTACTGCGCCTATTAAAAAAGCAGCGGCTGATGCCAAAGCAGCATGCCATGGACTAGTTAAATGATTGGGATCGATTCCGTATTCTGCTTCAAAATGAGCGGCAGCAGCATCATGTACTGTTAGTTCACAAGCAGCCGTCAATGCCGTTTCTTTCGCAAGTCCTTTTTTTTCATAAATTTCCGCCAATTCTTTTAATTCCTCTCTGGGATTATTATTAAGTTTATCCCGTTCCCTATCAATTAACGCCATCTCCGCATCCCGGGAGCTACTGACAGATACGTATTCTCCTGCAGCCATGGATATCGTACCGGCGACAATTCCGGCAAGCCCTGCCGTTAGAATTACTCCTTGTGAAGTGGTTGCGCTGGCCACTCCAACCACTAAGCCGGCAATAGATACTATACCATCGTCAGCTCCGAGTACGGCCGCTCTTAACCAGTTTAATTTTATCTGATGCCTTGACATATGAAATTTCAGACGTAATCCATCAATAATTATACATCTCTGAGGTGAAGAATCGCAATTATAGTCCATTTGTCTAAAAGGGTTTCACTTTTCGCTAAACTAAATTTGTGGGATTTTTGGATTATATTTTTCCTAAAGATTGCATTAATTTCCGGAAAATAGGGGATTACATCTGCACTAATTGTTTTTCCTTCCCGAGCTTTGTGTTCAGATGATTTGTCTAGTTTGCAACAGAAATTGACGGATTAACTCATCCAGGATTCAAGACAAAAGATTCAATTGACGGAGCTTTTTGCGGAGATGCATACAAAAAAATTGCTGGAAAACTTGAAAAATGCGTTTGCCCTTGATGCAAAATGTTCCGCACTAATGCCAATATTTTCCTAATTGATGATATTTTAACAACCGGCTAAATGCTTTTAGGGGCGGCAAAAATACTTAAGAAAAACAAAGAAAAAAAAGTCTGGGGATTAACCTTGGCTAGAGATTAATTTTTAAACTTAAAGACTTGTATTAAGTTTGTAATTTGCTATAAAATAGGTGGACTAATTATGGTTTCATATAAATTACTTCCAAATGCCAACATCTTTTTAGATGATCTTGAAAAAGAAATAAAAAGAGCAAAATCAACAATTGACCTTCAGTTTCTGACTTTTGAAGCAGATACTGTTGGTAACAGAATAGCAGAATGTCTTTTTGCAGCCAATAAGCGAGGGGTAAAAATCAGATTTATCGTTGATCATTTCATTGACTTTTTTCATAATGATTATTTTATTTATAGGCCGAGATTTAACAGAGGATTGCAAAGAATCATTACTGGTGAATGGAAAAATACCAAGAAACTCCTTCATTTAATGGAAAAAAAAGGCATTCAGGTAAAACGCACTAATCCTTTAGGGGTTTTGCAATTGTTACAACGTAAAATGCTTCATAGAAATCATAAGAAAATGGTAACAATTGACAGTAATGATTCTAAGCTTGCAATTGCTTATATTGGCGGATGTAATCTTTCTGAACACAATGTATCATGGAATGATTTTATGGTGAAAATGAAGGGAGATATGATTCCCATTCTGCAAAATGATTTTAATGCAACTTGG
>CAIQLZ010000033.1 GCA_903872785.1 Candidatus Levyibacteriota bacterium | reverse complement strand
TTTTTATGGAATATATTTTTTTTCACTCCTTTATCAATAACTTTGAAAGCTTTTTTTATACTTTCTGGAGTTGGTTTTTTTTGAGCTTTTTTAATAAAAAAATTAATAAGAGCCTTAACCTTTTTATTAGAGGTTTCTCTTTTTTTGTCAACTTTTAATTTTTTCTTGGCACTTTTTATTATTGGCATTATGTTATTTTAGCATGCTATACTATAGAATACAACATGGTTCAGAATTTTTTAAAAAAAAGCTTCAACATGCTTCTAGCTCGTCAAACCAATATTCTTTCTGCCGCTTTTATAATAATGGCAACCGTAATTTTGTCTCAAATCTTAGGATTGCTACGCACAAGATTATTGTTTTCTATTTTTGGTCCATCTAATACTTTAGGAATTTATAATTATGCTTCAATACTTCCTGACACTATTTTCCAATTAACTATTGCGGCAGCTTTAGCATCTGCCTTTATACCGGTTTTTTCTGAATACTTATCAAAGGGCGAAGAAGATAAAGCGCACAAAATGGCATCAACTCTTTTGGTAACGGGAATTGTCGTATTTATAGTTTTTTCGCTTGTCCTTGTAGTTTTTGCGCCTCAGATACTCTCTATTTTTAATGGAGGAGGGAATTTTTCGAAATCTGACATGAATCTTATGGTAAATTTAATGAGGGTTATTGTTGTTGGGCAATTGATCTATCTGATAGGTTCGTTTTTTAGCGCAATGCTTCAATCGTATAATCATTTTTTCATTCCCGGAATAGCAGCCGCATTTTACAATCTAGGAATAATAATTGGCATTCTTTTTTTTCATCAATATTTCGGAATTTATGCTGCTCCACTTGGAATTATTCTGGGCTCAATTATTTTTGTAGCGCTTCAGTTGCCCCTTGCCAAAAAAGTAGGATTTTCTTTTGTTCCATCCTACAGCTTTCTTAAATCCAAGGGATTAAACAAGGTATTTATGTTGATGTGGCCTCGCACTATTCAGGTTGGAGTGCAACAAATTGGTACGATTGTTATTGCAGCAATTATTGCATTTATGGCTCAGCCAGGACGTACTAATTTACTTTTTAATTCAGCCCAAACCCTTATGTTTGCTTCCGTTTCGTTGATCGGCCTTAGTATTGCTCAGGCTGCGTTTCCAACTCTTTCCAGAGAAAAAAATAATTTGGATAATTTTAAAATAACCTTTATTACGAGTTTTAACCAGATACTCTATCTTATTCTTCCGGTGTCGGCAGTTATGCTTGTTCTCCGTATCCCTATTGTTAGACTAATCTATGGAGCAGAAAAATTTGACTGGTCGGCAACAGTATTAACAGGGCACATACTTGCATTTTTGTCTCTTTCTATTTTTGCTCAAGCATTAATTGCTCTTTTTTACCGGGCATTTTATGCATTGCATAATTCATTTATCCCTCTTATTGTTAGCGCTTTTTCAACTGCATTTCTTATTGTTTTAGGATATTATTTTGTACTTGTTCAAAACATGGATATTCAAAGCATCGCTTTTGCATTTACTTTATCCAATATTTTTCAGCTAATAGTGCTGCTTATTTTACTATATAGAAAGATTGGGGGATTTCCCAAGTCTTTAATGCTTCTTACTCCTCTTAAGATTTTTACAGCGACTTTTTTTACAGGTATTTCTTTATATATTCCGATAAAGCTTTTGGATCAATTAGTTTTTGATACGACCCGTACTATAAATTTAATATTTCTTACGGGAATTTCAAGTCTCATCGGGCTTTCTTTCTATCTTTTTTTAACCTGGCTTTTTAATGTCAAAGAAGCAAGTACTTTTTTACTGGTTTTTAAGAAAATTGGGAATTGGAGAGAAATATTAGGTAGAAGTGATGAGGCAATAGAAATTACGCGAACCCTAAATTGATTTATCTTTTTTCCCCCACTATACTACGTTGGTATGTCTCAAACACAAATAAGAAATTTTGCAATTATTGCCCATGTTGATCATGGCAAATCTACTCTTGCAGATAGGTTTTTAGAAATTACAAAAACCATTGAGAAAGGTAAGATGCAAGAGCAGTATTTAGATCAAAATCCAATAAGCAGACGCCGTGGAATAACAATTAAACTTGCTCCTGTCCGCATGAAATTTACCTTAGATTCCCAAGATTATATTTTAAATTTAATTGACACTCCTGGTCATGTTGATTTTTCATATGAAGTTTCCCGAACTTTAGCTGCCTGTGAAGGGGCAATATTATTGGTGGATGCAACTCAAGGAATTCAAGCTCAGACAGTTGCTCATTTCAGAGCAGCCAAAAAACAAAACTTAGTGTTAATTCCCGTTGTTAACAAAATTGATTTGCCGAATGCTCAAATAGAAACAACAAGCAAAGAATTAATTGAAGCTTTTAGCTTTAAACAAGAAGAAATAATTTATGTTTCGGCAAAAACGGGTGAAAATGTAGAAAATCTTTTAGGCGAAATTATTAAAAGATTTCCCAGTCCCTCAGGAGAGAAAAATAAGGCATTGCGGGGATTAATTTTTGACGCGGTATATGATGAATTCCGCGGAGTGGTTGCTTACGTTAGGATAGTAGATGGACAAGTTCTGAAGGGGGGAAAAATAAAATTATATCAAAATTATCTTGAATCTGAAATTACAGATTTAGGATATTTTTCTCCGCATTTGGTTTCTGCGAGCGCCCTGGCAACCGGAGAGATTGGCTATATTATTACAGGAATTAAAGATATTCGGAAAGTCCGTGTTGGAGACACTGTTACCCAAGTTCAAAATCCGAAGGAAGGATTTAAGCCATTGCCGGGATATAAAATTCCCAAGCCTATGATATTTTTTGGAGTGTATCCAAAAGATACAAATAATTTTATTTATTTAAAAGATTCTCTTGCGAAACTGACGTTAAATGATACGGCTTTAACTTATACGGAAGAATATTCGTCATATTTGGGAAGCGGATTTAGGGTGGGATTTTTAGGACTTTTACATGCTCAAATCGTTAAAGAAAGAATAAAACAGGAATTTAATCTTGAAATTTTATTGACAATGCCTCAGGTTCTGTATGACAAAAGACCGGACGGAACCATGCTCGAGCCCTATATGAAATTAATTGTTTACGCACCAAAAAATTACGTTGGTCCGATCATGAGTATCTGTCAAAGCCGAAAAGGAAATCTTTTAGATTTAAATTATCACGAAAGCTATGCGGTATTATCTTACGATATGCCCTACAGCATGTTTATTAGAGGAATTTCTTCGGATTTAAAATCAGCGTCAGAAGGATTTGCCAGTTTGGATTATGAAGTTACATCTTATAAAATAGCTGATTTAACAAAAGTAGAAATAAAAGTAAATGATATTGCAATTGATATTTTATCGGAACTTGCATATAAAGATGAGGCAATTAGTGTTGCGAGAAAAAAAACGGAAAAACTTAAAAATTCCTTACCAAGGCAACAATTCAGACAAATTATCCAGGGAATTGCAGACGGAAATATTGTGGCCCGTGAGGAAATTCCCCCTTTCAGAAAAGATGTTTTGGCCAAAATGTCCGGAGGGGACAGAAGAAGAAAAGATAAGCTGTTAGAAGCACAGAAAAAAGGGAAATCACGTATGATTTTGCAGGCGAAAATATCCATTCCTCAGGATGCGCTACTTTCTATGATTGAAGAGAGTAACTAAAGCAGCAGCAGGGCTCCGCCTACAATTGTAATTATAACTCCCAACGTTCCAAGATTAAATATGATCTTTCCGTCTCCGGTTGGCGGAAGCGGTGAAATTGACGGTTGAGGAGATCCATTTAAATTAGCAGAGTTGATTGTGATAGTTTTAGCACAGCTGGCTTGTTGAATGCTTAGATTGTTTTTATTGTTGGTTAAAGTTGCGTAGGCAGTATATACTCCCGGAGCATTGTAGACGTGAACTAATTGTCCGCTTACGGAACTTGTTCCTATGCCTCCTCCTGCTGTTACATCTTCAATGGAATCTCCGAAATTATAAGAGATTTTACTGATAGTGCCGTCAGGATCACTGCCCGTTACAGTGAATGTGAGAGAATAAGGAGCAATTCCGCTTGTTGGGCCATTGATGTCCAGGCTGGAACAGACAGGAGACTGTTCTTGTCCAGATGTGGTACTAGTTATAGGAGGTGCGATAGTAGTTATAGGAGTAATGACGGAGGTGGTAGTTGGAATTGGGGTATTGGTTGGCGTAGTAGTACCTGTTGCGGCAGTGATAATTACTGTTGCAGGAATAGTCGTTGACAATGTATTCTCATTTGTCTGGTCTGAAGATGCAACTGATAATACTTGCGTGTTGGGGGCAGAATCAAATGTAATGCTGGTATTGGGAGTTGTTGTAGCTATGGCTTTAAGCTGCAAAACTGCGATTTTGGTTTTTGTTTTTATCGCATTTGTCGGATCGGATCCGATAGATAAAGAAATGGATGCTTTTCCGGCGGTGTTATCATATTTAGGCTCATCAATTATGTAAGTTAATTTATTTGATGAATCCGGATTTACAGTTAGACTATTTGGCAATGTTGTAAATTTTGAGGCGTCAAAACTGATAGCTAATCTTACAAAAGAGACTTGATTAGCGGAAGTACCTGAACCTGGATTTAATGTAATATTCAGTGTCAAAGTTTCATTCTGCTTTAATGTTGTTGAAGAAGGCTCAAGAGAAAGAACAGTGGATGCGGCAGCTTTGGTAGTTGTCTGTTGGCGTTTTTGGGCAATGTATACGGAAAAAGGAATTGCCACAAGAATTGCTATTGTAAAAACTAACAAGAATATTTTTTTGTATGACGAAAAGGTGGACATAAAATCCTCTGAATTTATGGTATACAGAAAAGAAAGGTATGTCAACTCTGTATAAAACTGCAGGACATAGCGAATGCTTTTTAAAATAATATACAGAAAGTTAAAAATATGTCGGAAAAAGAAACAATACGATTACAGAAATGGAAACTTGATGTTCTTTCCCCATACAGGATAACTGACGCATAATGTTGAAAAAATTGTGTATTTGAGACAGAATTGCTACTTTGGGCCCTTGCGCATAAAGATGTATCTGAAGCGATATCACGATGCTAGTGTCAGCAGATTAACGCATGCAAGATACTCAGTAAGACTAACGGCAATAAGTTTGCAGTTATTTTAAAGAATAAAGAAAACCTATGGTATCTTTTGGGTAATACTTACTGAGAAGATATTTCATCCCTTGACAGTTTTTTAGTTTTGTTGTATATTCTGTCAGTCACTTGGCTTAAGTGACAGTTTTTTAATTTATTATGGTAAAGAAATTAAACATAAAGCCACTTTTCGATAATGTTCTTATTAAACCTTTGGAGGCAGAAGCTAAAACCGCAAGCGGAATTATCTTACCAGACAGCGCAAAAGAAAAACCTCAAATAGGTTTGGTTATGGCAATAGGTGATGGAAAAGTCATTAAAGGAGAAAGGCATCCTGTTGTTGTTAAAGTTGGACAGAAGGTTATGTATAAAAAGTGGGGAGGCAATGAGGTTAAGGTTGGTCAGGAAGAATGGACGATGGTTGGTCAGGAAGACATTTTGGCGGTTCTAAATTAATATGGCAAAACAAATAAAATACAGTGCAGAAGCACGGGAATTGCTTAAAAAAGGCGTAGATCAGCTTGCTAAAGCAGTGGCAATAACACTTGGTCCCAAGGGACGCAATGTAGCTTTGGATAAAAAATGGGGCGCTCCCAATGTAATCCATGACGGCGTAACTGTGGCAAAAGAAATCGAACTTGAAAATCCATTTGAAAATATGGGCGCCCAGCTGGTTAAAGAAGCAGCCTCGAAAACTGCAGATGTTGCAGGAGACGGGACAACCACTTCAGTAGTTTTAGCTCACGCAATTGTAACTGAAGGAATAAAAATGATAACTGCTGGATCCAATCCCATGGTTATGAGAAGAGGTCTTGAGAAAGCTTGTGAATTTGTAATTACAGAACTCAAAAAAATGGGCAAAGCAATAAAACAAGCGGACATTGCAAATGTTGCGACAATTTCAGCAGGTAATTCAGAATTGGGAAATCTGATTGCGGAAGCTCTTAATAAAGTTGGAAAAGACGGAGTTGTGACGGTTGAAGAAGGAAAAGGATTGTCAACAGAGATCGAATACAAAGAAGGAATGGAATTTGATAAAGGTTATGCGTCAGCATATATGGTGACAAACTCGGATAGAATGGAGGCAGAAATCGAAGATCCCTATATTTTGATTACTGATAAAAAAATCTCTGCTCTTAATGAACTTCTTCCTTTTCTTGAAAATTTAGTTAAAGTTTCTAAAAATTTAGTAATTATTGCGGATGAAATAGAAGGAGAAGCATTGGCTACGTTAGTTGTAAACAAATTAAGAGGAACTTTTAATACAGTTGCAATTAAAGCTCCGGGTTTTGGAGATAGAAGAAAAGAAATGTTGGAGGATATTGCAATTTTGACAGGTGGAACTGTAATTTCAGATGACACAGGACGAAAATTTGACTCTGTTACTATCGAGGATTGCGGACGCGCTGATAAAGTATGGGCAGATAAGGATAATTCAAGAATAATTGGAGGAAAGGGAGTTAAAACAAAAATAGCCTCGAGAATTGCTCAAATAAGAAAAGCAATTGAATTATCAACCTCAGATTTTGATAAAGAAAAATTAAAAGAAAGATTGGCAAAACTTTCCGGTGGAGTAGCAGTTATTAATGTTGGAGCGGCAACAGAAATTGAAATGAAAGACAAAAAAGAAAGAGTTAATGATGCAGTGTCGGCAACAAAAGCAGCCTTGGAAGAAGGAATTGTTCCGGGCGGTGCAGTTGCACTTTTGGATATTTCCGGACGAATGACCACCAAAGATCTTGAAAAAGGAAATTCATTCCGTGATGAGATTTTTGGATTTGAGATTGTCAAAAAAGCCTTAGAATCTCCATTCATTAAGCTCGTGGAAAATGCAGGAGTAGATGCAGGACAATTGATTGCTAAAGCTAGAGAAGTAAGCTCTACTGGTCAGGGATTCAATATTATGACTTTAGATTCAGTTGAAACTGCAAAACCGGTTGACATGCTGAAAGAAGGAATAATTGATCCTTTGAAAGTTGTTAGAACAGCAATTCAAAATGCTATTTCGGTGGCAATTATGATTTTGACCACGGAAGCGTTAGTTACAGATCTTCCCGAGAAAAAAGACTCAATGCCGGCAATGCCACCAGGCGGCATGGGCGGAATGGACTACTAAAAACCTCATGCTATAATAACTTTACGTTTTTTAGCCTTTCGACTTTACTCAGTCTTCGGCTCTGGAGGTCTCTCCGGCCGTAAGATTTAGCCGCATCGGCTCAGGCTCGAAATGTACTGAGGAAACGAATGTATGAAAAAGTTTTTAACATTTTTAGTGCCTCTATTGATTGCAGTTTTGATTTTTTTTGGTATTTTATACTTTCTAGATAGAAAAACCGGAAAAGGAGCTCTTCAGGTAACAGCAAACCCTAAAAGTAAAGTTTATTTAGAAAATAAATTAATAGGAATAACTCCTTTTTGTGCTTGTGATTTAGCGCAAATGTTATCTGTCGGGGATTATACTATTAAGTTGGTTCCAAATACTGAAAACTTCAGACCTTTTGAAGAAAAAATTACTATTAATAAAGGAACTTTAACAGTTGTTGACAATACATTTGCTGATAATGGTGGTGGCGATGGAAGCATTGTAAGCTTGATTTCTTTGAGTGATAAAAAAGATATTGAGATTTTGGTAATTTCTTTACCAGACAAGGCAAATGTTTTTTTAGATAGTAATCCAGTTGGAATAACACCTTTGCTTTTAAAACAAGTTAGTGAATCCGATCATGATTTAAGAATTACTCTTGACGGGTATAAAGATAAGTCAATAAGAATAAAGACCGCTTTGGGATTTAAGCTGAGCTCCTTAGTTTTTTTGGGAGTAAATGCCGATCTAACTGCTTCCCCCGCGGCATCAGTTTCAGTAACGCCTTCTCCTATAGTTGCAGCTACAAATGTCTTAATATTAAATACTCCGACAGGATTTTTAAGAGTTCGGAAAGACAATTCTGTTGCCTCAAGTGAAATTGCTCAAATAAAGCCGGGAGAATCCTATGAATTAATAGAAGAAAAAGACAATTGGTTTAAAATCAAACTTAAAGATGGGGAAGCGGGCTGGATTAGCGTTCAATACGCAACGAAAAAGTAATTTAAGGACCGATTAGATAGATTATAATAATTAACAAAACAAACCAAGAAATTACCGCCGCAAGTAAAGGTTTATCTGACATGAGCACTCTTTCAGGACTTTCTCCTTCGTGCTTTTCATAAATATCCTGAAGATAACGCATAAGACCGTAGACGACGGGGATGATTGTTATCATTAACCATTTTCTTTGAAAAAAGGCAGGCAGAAAATCAGGTAAGAATATATTAAGCCCAAGATTAAATCCGCGCGGATTTTCCAAAAAAGTAAAGAAAGTGTAAGACACAAATGTCGAAGTTGCAAAAATAGAAGCGTAGACATCTAATAGCCTTTCCGAATAATGGGATAAGGTTTTCCTAATATCGGAAATATTTACCGATTTATTTTGAGAAACAAGAGTCAGTTCGGACCTTCTTTTTCCGATTGCTAAGAATAAGGATAAAGAAATAGTTGTTAATAAAAGCCAAACAGAAATATGAACACCGCCGGCCAATTCCCCAGCATAAACTCTTAAAATATACCCCAAAGCTATTGACAAAATATCAATAATTGCAATTGGCTTGAAAACTGTTGAGTAGAAAAACTGAATGGTTAAATAGATAATACTTAATATAAAAAATGCCGGGTTTACCAGGAATCCCATTAGAAAAGAAAAGACGATTAAGACAAATGCAACTCCTAAAGCGTAGGTTACGGATAAGTTTTTATTAGCTAAGGGTCTAAATCTTTTAAACGGATGAAGCCTGTCTTTTTGTATGTCAAAAATATCATTAATAATGTAACTTGCGGAGGAAAGGCTGCAAAATACTACAAATCCAAAAAATACTTTTTGAAAGATTGGCCATTCAAAGAGGCTACCGGCAAAGGTTATCGCGGCAAAGATGGCCATATTTTTCACCCATTGTCTTGGCCGCAATAATCGCAAAGTGTTATAAGCAATCTTTATCATAAGTCTTATTTAATATACGGTGTAGAAAAATTAAAGTTCCACAAACGATAATTAAAAGCATTATGATTGCAAAAAGTTTTGCTTTACTTGATAAAACTAAAGCAAGTGACCCTAATATAGCAGAGATTATCCAATAAAACAAGGCAATGCGCCTTTGTCCAAATCCGAAACTCAAAAGTAAGTGGTGAAGATGTTTTTTATCGTGCCAAAAAGGGGAACGGCCCGCTAAAAGACGCCGTGCTATGGTGAAAAGTCCGTCTACCATCGGAATTCCCATTACCAGAATTGCTGTTGCCAGTTTTGCTCCTGATAAAATTGAAACTGTGCTTAATAAAAGATAAATTGCAGTTGCTCCGTATCCCGGAAATATTTTTGCAGGATGAAAATTAAAGATTAAAAACCCCAAGGATGCTCCGGCTATCGCAAATGATAAGTCTACGCTGATTTTGCTAAAATGATCGGATCCTGCAAATCGGAGGCTAAGAAGCCCAATTGTTATTGCTGATATTGCCACAATTCCCGGCATCTGCCCGTCAACTCCCTTACTCCAATTTAACATGTTCATAACCCAAATAATCCAAAGTATTGTAATAATGTCCGAAAGAGCAAATGAAAAGTAATTCCCTAAAATATTGAAAGGTAAAATTATTGAATTCAAATAAAGTATTCCGCCAAGAGGATTTGTTATGAAGGGAATGGTAACTCCGGCTTTTACAACGATCAAAGCGACAACTATATTTCCAATAAAACGTACATAAGGAGAAATGTCATATTTGTCATCAAGAACTCCAATTAAAAGCGCTATGAGTCCTGCTGTAAAAAGCGAGATTACAATCTTAGTGAGTGGTAGAAAAAATAATCCGGTTAAAGCAATACCGATGAAAAAAGGAATTCCTCCTCCGCGGGGAGTTATTTTTTTATGAATCACGCCGGGATGCTTATGCAATTTGGGGTCATCAAGAAGACCAATTTTTTTAATAAAAGCTATGGATATCGGAGTTAGGGCAGTTGTTATAAGAAATGAAATTATTAAAGGTAAAAATATTGACATTTTAAATTATCAAAGTAATAGTTTTTATAATAAAAAGAAAAATTAAGATTCCTACAAGAAGACTGATGGCAGTAAGCATACGGGAAATAAGAGGTATTTTTTTATAAATTGAAGCACTTATAATAATGTTTATTGCAGAGATTAATAAACTGATTAAAATAGGAATAAATATGGTAATTTGATTTCCTAATCTTTGTTCTCCCCAAGGTAACTGATTAAAAATAGGAACAAATGGAGGAAGTTTTCCATAAAAAAATAAAATGTAGATAATAGTTACAGCTATGAAAGAAAAATTCATTAGAAACGCTGAAATTATAGTTTTGTCGTCCTTAATGTCTTTAAAAAATTCTTTCATAAATAGAGGCATTATTAATGTCTATTTTTTTAGAATAATTTATTAAAGGAAAAGAAATGGGTCCAGCGTTTAACATTACTACAATAAATTTTGGCCTGTTTATTTTTATTCCGGTTTGAGTAGTTGCGGGTCCATCTTTATAATTGGTTATATGATAAGCAACGACATATTTTGTAGGAGCAACTACGCCAACCAATTGATATAATTGTGCATTATTCCCCCAAAGGAAAATAGTGTCATTTTTGGAAAGCTTTGGTTTAATGAAACGCGCTATTTCGTAATCAAATGGAGTATTTTTATCAAAAAATGCCTGGTAGGAAATCATTGTTTTTTGGCCCATTACGTAAGAAATAAAATTTTGATAATAATAAATGCCTTTATTAGATTTTAAAATTCCGAATTTCATTGTAGTAATTAATATTGCTATTAAAAGAATAGCAGCTATAATTTTTTGATATTTTTTATCAAATAAGATTAGGCCAATCATAAGAGACAGACTTGGAATTAAAACTAAAAGATAATGAGTATATGGGCGTTGGGAAAAAAATGCATTAAATAATGAGAAAGCAAACCAGATTGAGATAAAAAGAGTTGTCTGGTTAATCTTTTTCCTTTTTGCTAAAGTTAAAAGAAGAAATCCTCCCAAGAAAGCTAGTTTTATGAAAAGAAGAAGCGGTAGGCTGCCGATTTTATTGCCATAACTAACGTAGGAAACATTCGCAAGAAACGCAGCTTTTACAAAATCTACAAAAGTACCGTTAAAAAAGAAAAGTAAGCTTACCAAAAAAAGTGGTAGGAAAAAACCGAAAGCAAGAAAAAACGATTTAACCTCTTTTTTAAAAGAGTTAAGATTTAAAATAAAATAAAAAACGAGAAAAGCGGAAAAATCAAATACTGCAACAATTTTGAAAAGAAAAGCTATTCCTAACAACGCACCCGCCGTAAAGAGCTTGAAGTTTAAAATTTGCCCGTTTCGCCGCAAGACAAAGGGTTTAAGATTTGCGATTATGAGCGAAGCTGCTAAAATCGGCAACAGCATAAAATTTTCTGCATTTGCGATGTTTCCTTCCAGTAAGGGTGTTGCAAATAAAAGAGCAAATATAAAAGTTGTCAGATAAGGGATTTTGTTGCTATTATTTTTGTTTTGAAACAGTTTTTTTGCCAATAGAAAAAATATTATGATCGCAAGTACGCCGAAGACAAGAGATGCAAGTCTTATGGAAAATTGATCTGAGTGGAAAAAAGAATAAAGCCAATATAAAAGAGGAGGCTTATTGTCAAATATCTCTTTGTATAATAATTTTCCATGATTCAGAGAGGTTCCAATTACTTGATATATTCCTTCATCTCCGTACCACAATGGTTCGAAAAGAGAAGGAAGCCTTAGCAGAAAGAATAAAAATGAGGTAAGAATTATAAACCAAAATTGTTTACTTTTTTCGAGTCCTTTTAGAATTCTCATATTTAGTACAGAGAATTATAATTTTTCTGTTACCTTATATTCTAACCTTTTTCCTCTTATAAGTTGAGTATGAGAAATTAAAGCAGGTAGAGTTGAAAGAAAAAATCCGACAATTGGAATTAAAATAAACTGAAGGGGGAACAATAATTCTCTAAATTTGGAAACAGAAAGATTTCTTGGCCTGTTTTTATAATCAATTATTATCATTGCAAATAAGGCAATTAGGCATGATGTTAATAGTAGTCCAGCTAAACTCGGGAGGCTATAACCGAGAGTCGTTCTTTGAAAAACAGGATTTATTAAAGGAATGATATTGGCTGCGATAGTTATTATGAACCAATTTGCCGGCCACAAGAAATGATCCAGAAGAACATTGTATAACATAATTGTTTTTCGTATAAAAGGAACGTTAGGAACCGTAAGCCACCATTTTATATACAAGTGATCATCGGATGCTCCCCAAGCCCAGCGTCTTTCTTGCTGGTATTTATTTTTCAGGCTTTTTATATAATTTGAAGACAAAGGAGCATCCATAGAAGTTTTTAGGAATATTGGTTCTATCCAAACCTCTCCCTGTAATCTGTAGAAAGCTTTAAAAAATATTCGATAATCTTCGGGAATGACATCTGTATCCCAGAAATCAATCCGTTTCAGAAGAGAAAAGGAGAGGGAATATGTTGAATTGGAAATCAAGCGATCTTTCTGAACAAGAAGAGCTGTTCTCCAAAGACTGCCAAAAAAAGCGATTATTCTAATAGGAGCGGGAACAGTCCAAAAATTATTATGATTTACATTGGCCGATTGCCAAAATTTATTGTACCGATTATCATCAGTTAGAAATTCATAAGAAAGATAAGAAAAATATTGTTTATCAAAAATAGAATCCGCATCCACTGACGATATTGTTGCAAAATTTATATCAACAATTCCTGTTTTGATAAATTTGGCATATGTTATTTTGGAAGCGTATGATTCGTTGGAAGATTTTCCCTTAATCTCGCCGCTTATATCTGGATGATAGGTGGCAAAAATTGCACCAAAGGTATTCTTGAATTCTTTAATAAGGGCATTTGCCTTTTTCATTCCATCTTCTTCTCTTTTTTCCATTCCCAAAACAACAATAATTTGCTTTGCAGGTAGTGTTTGTATAGCTATGGATTGAATAGTCTCTCTTAATTTATTTAAATTTTCCTTGTAATTAGGAATTATTACAACGTGTTTAACTTTCCTAAAATCAGGTAATTTTTTAAGCTTTTTTAACCAGTCTTCTTGTTCTGCTTTTTTAATTTTCTTTGAAGCCACA